>CAVDXJ010000054.1:0-8070 GCA_963612765.1 Oscillospiraceae bacterium | reverse complement strand
ACATAACCGCCCCGCCTATACCCTGAGGCCCGAGAAGCCCCTTGTGCCCGGTGAAGCACACGGCATCGGCGCACAGGTCGTCCAGGCGCACGGGAATCACCCCAGCGGTTTGGGCGGCGTCCACGACAAAGAGCAACCCGTGCTCTTGGGCGATCCTTCCCACCTGTTCGATGGGCAGGACGGTGCCGCAGACGTTGCTCGCGTGAGTCATGGCGATCAGTTTTGTGTTGGGGCGAATCAGGCGCTCGACCTCGCGCGGGTCGAGGGTACCGTCCGGCTCGCAAGGCGCGCGCGAGAACTCGATCCCATGCGACGCCAGCTGCACGAGCGGCCGCATGACCGCGTTGTGCTCCATCCCGCTGACAATCACGTGGTCATTCGCATGCAGAGTTCCCTTGAGAACCAAGTTCAGGGCCTCCGTGACGTTTCTGGTGAACGCTACGCACGACGGGTCCTGCCCGCCCAGCAACGAGCAGAGCTTCTCCCTTGTGGAGAAGACCATGTCGTCGGTGTCGAGGGCGGCCGCGTACTCACCGCGCCCGGCGTTGGTCCCGCCTTCTGTCATGAAGTTCACAACGGCCTCGACGACCTGCGGGGGCTTGGGAAACGACGTGCTCGCGTTGTCCAGGTAGGTCTTCCTTGGGGTTGGCTGCTGCATGGAACACCTCTTTTGAGTGATTGGTTGTACTTTCAAAACTATAACGCCTAGCAGCATGTTAGAATCTCGGACGCACTGTTTGCTTGGCGCGGCGAGAAGGGCCGCGAAGTTAGGAAGGAACATTCAAGGCATGGATTTGAAGAAGGAGAAGGTCGCCATCATCGCTGGCGGAGCCGTCATCGGCGTCATCGCCGCGATGCTCGTGTTCTTTGGCAACCCCGCTAACATGGGCTTTTGCGTGGCTTGCTTTATCCGCGACACGGCCGGTGGCCTAGGGCTGCACCGCGCCGAGGCCGTGCAGTATATCCGCCCGGAGCTCGCGGGCCTCGTGCTCGGCAGCTTCCTTCTCGCAATTGGCAAAAAGGAGTTCTCGCCGCGCGGCGGCTCTGCCCCGTTGACCCGCTTCGTGCTTGGCTTCTGCGTCATGATCGGCGCTCTTATGTTCCTGGGTTGCCCGTTCCGCATGATCTTGCGCATCGCGGGCGGCGACCTCAACGCGGTCGTCGGCCTTGTTGGCTTCGTCTGCGGCATCCTCGCCGGCACGTTTTTCCTCAACAAGGGCTATTCCCTGCAGCGTACCTACAGGCTGCCCGCCGCGGAGGGCGCCATTTGGCCCATCGTGCAGCTCGGCCTGATCGCCCTTGTTGTGGCAGCCCCCGCGTTCATCTTCTTCTCCGCCGCGGGTGCGGGTCCCGGCGCTAAGCACGCCGCCGTCGCGATCAGCCTCGTCGCCGGTCTTCTCGTTGGCGCAATCGCGCAGCACACCCGCCTTTGCATGGTGGGCGGCATCCGCGACCTCGTGCTCTTTCGCGAGGGCAAGCTTCTCTTTGGCTTTGTCGCCATTCTCGTCGCGGCTCTCGTGACCAACCTGGTCCTTGCCGCTGCCACCGGCGGCTCTTACTTCAACCTCGGTTTCGCCGATCAGCCCATCGCCCACACCGACGGCCTGTGGAACTTCCTCGGCACCCTGCTCATGGGTTTTGGCTGTGTCCTTTTGGGCGGCTGCCCCATGCGTCAGATGATCTTGTCGGGTGAGGGCAACGCCGATTCGGCCGTCGCCATCCTGGGCCTCGTCGCCGGTGCCGCGTTTGCCCACAACTTCGGGCTCGCTTCCAGCGCGAAGGGCGCGACGCCCGCCGGCCAGGTCGCCGTCGTCGTGTGCCTTGTCGTCGTTGTCGCCATCGCCTGCGCGAACACCTTTGGCAAGAAGCGCGCCTAAGCGCATCCAGTCCTCTCGATCTTGAAGAACGGAGCCATCAACATGGAAACAATCGATGCCCGCGGCCTTTCCTGCCCCGAGCCCGTCGTCATGACCCGCAATGCCCTTACCTCGGGCGACGATAAGTACGAGGTGCTGGTCGATGCCGTCGCCGCGCGCGAGAACGTGACGCGTTTCGCGCAGAGCAAGGGCTACACGGTGAGCGTCGTCGAGAATGACGGCGAGTACACGCTTAGCCTTTCCAAGTAGTTGTGAGGCGGTCGGCCCTTAAGGGACGCGAAGATGCGCAAGGGGCCGACCGCCGTTTATAAAGGGGCGGACATGCCATATCTCGCTACGTTCTTCTCGCACTTCGGCGCCACGCGGTTTAGGCGCCTTTGTCGGCAGCGTGACATCGATGTCGAGCTCATGCCGGTGCCGCGCTCGCTTTCGAGCAGCTGCGGGACCTGTGCTCGCTTCGAAGTCCTGCCTTTGGCCGCGGGCGAGCAATGGCCCGAGGAAGTCGAGCGCGTGGTAAGCTTTGACGAGAAGGGCGCCGCCCCTGTCTATACCCCGATATATACCGCCGAGGGACTCTGATCCCTGGGCGGTTTTTGAATTTGACGGAGCGCGACTCGTATGCCGGGAATCGAGCAAGGAGATAAAGCATGGACATGACCGGAGTAAAACTGACCGAGCTCGTCGAGGCCGCGGGCTGCGCGGCCAAGCTTGCGCCGGGTTACCTCTCGCAGGTGCTGGCCGACCTGCCGCGCGTCGACGACCCGCGCCTGCTCGTGGGCTTCGACGCCTCGGACGACGCCTATGTGTATGACCTGGGCGACGGTCGCGGGCTGGTGGGAACGACCGACTTCTTTCCACCTATGGTCGACGACCCGTTTCTTTTTGGGCAGGTCGCGGCCGCCAATGCCCTCTCGGACGTCTGGGCCATGGGCGGACGTCCCGTCCTCGCGCTCAACCTGCTGTGCTTTCCCAACTGCCTGGGGCTCGAGGTGGCGGGGCAGATCCTTGCCGGAGGCGCCGACAAGTGCCGCGAGGCGGGCGTCATCGTGGCGGGCGGCCACTCCATCAACGACCACGAGCCCAAGTTCGGCCTTGCCGTCACGGGCTTCGTCGAGCTCGACCGCATGCTCGCCAACGGCGGTGCGCGCGAGGGCGACGCGCTCGTGCTCACAAAGGCCCTGGGCACCGGCGTGCTCACCACGGCGTATAAGGCCGGGCTTTTGGACGAGGCCGGCGTCAAGGTGGCCACGGACTCGATGATCACCCTCAACAAATACGCCGCCGAGGCCCTGGATGGCCTCGATGCGCACGCCGCCACCGACGTCACGGGCTTCTCGCTCATGGGCCACGCCTGCGAGATGGCCGAGGCCAGCGGCGTCACGCTCGAGCTCAACGCCGACGGCGTGCCCCTTATGGCGCGCGCCCGCGAGATGGCTCAGATGGGCCTTATCCCTGCCGGCGCCTATCGCAACCGGGGCTTCTTTGGCCCTCGCGTGGACATGGCCGCCGACGTGCCGCTCGATTTGGCCGACGTACTCTTTGACCCGCAGACCTCGGGCGGGCTGCTCGTCTCGCTGCCGGCGGATCAGGCCGCGGGCTACGTCGAGCACCTGCATGAGCTTGGCCAACCGGCCGCGACCATCGGCCGTGTCGCGGCGCGGTCGAGCTGCTCTGTGCGCGTTATCATGTAGCCCTAGCTGCGATTAATTTGTTTCTCGCCAATACATGTCCTAAGAAAGGAAGCATCATGTCCAACACCAAGCTCGTCATCGACGCCCGCGGCGACGCCTGCCCCCTGCCCGTCGTCAAGACCTTGAAGGCCCTGGGCACCCTCGGCGGCCCCGGCGAGGTCGAGACCATCGTCGACAACCAGGTTGCCGTCGAGAACCTCACTCGCATGGCCGCATCAAAGGGCTGCGCTTTTGCAAGTGAGAAGACCGGCGAGAAGGAATGGCACTGCGTGACCACCGCGAACGCCGCCGTGGAGGTCGCCCCCGGTGAGCCCGAGGCCGCCGAGTGCGCCCTGCCCGCCAAAAAGAACGTCGTGGTGCAGATCAGCGCAGGCGTCATGGGCGCGGGCGACGACACCCTGGGCAAGAAGCTCATGAAGGCCTTCATCTTCTCGCTTACCCAGCTGGACGAGCTTCCGCAGACCATCCTGTTCTACAACGGCGGCGCCCATCTCACCTGCGAGGGCTCCGAGTCGCTTGAGGACCTCAAGAACCTGGCTGACGCTGGCGTCGAGATCTTGACCTGCGGCACCTGCACCGATTTCTACGGCATCACCCAGAACCTCGCGGTGGGCGAGCTCACCAACATGTACGTGATCGCGCAGAAGCTCTCGGGCGCCTCCGTCGTCGTGAGGCCCTAGGCCGTGCCCCGCGTGCGCAGGCCGGCGCTGGTGGTGACGTTTCCCACCACGGCGGCGGCCATGAGCTGCGAGGAGTTGTGCGGCGAGAAGAACCTGCCGGGGCGCATGATCCCCGTGCCGGGAGAGATCTCGGCCGGCTGCGGGCTTGCGTGGAAGGCGGCGCCGGGTGACCGCGAGGCGCTGGAGGCCGCCCTTGCTGCGGGCGGGGTGCCCGTCGAGGGCTTCCATATCGTCGAGATGCTCGAGTTCGTGAAGGAATAGCAGGTCGCGGGCGGGTCACGTGCCCGCGCGGCCTTTGCGGGGCGTCGCCTGGTGCGGCGCCCTTCTCGCCAAAGAGGGGAGAGGCACGCTTGATCTACCTGGATAACGCGGCCACTACGATGCGCAAGCCGCAGCAGGTCATCGATGCCGTCGTGGCGGCCATGGGGTCGTTGGGCAACGCGGGGCGCGGCGCCGGGGCGGCCGCGATGGGGGCCGCCCGCACGGTCCACGAGTGCCGCGAGCGCGTGGCTGCCCTTCTCGGCTGCCCGCAGGCAGACCACGTGGCTTTTGCCTCCAACTCGACGGCTGCTCTCAACTGCGCGATCGCCGGCGTGGTGGGGGAGGGTGACCGCGTGGTCACCACGGTTCTTGAGCATAACTCGGTGTTGCGGCCGTTAAACCGCCTGGCGGCAGAGCGCGGAGTGCAGGTCGAGCATGCCGGTTGCGACGCGCTGGGTCGCCTTGACCTGGATGACCTGGCCTGCCTGGCCACGCCCGGTACCCGAGCCGTTGTGGTGACGGGCGCGTCCAACGTGACGGGCAACGTGGTCGACGTGGCTCGGGTGGCCCGCATCGCGCACGCGGCTGGGGCTCTGTGCATTGTGGACGCCTCGCAGTCGGCGGGGCTTCTCCCCATCGACATGGAGACGCAGGGCCTCGACATCGTGTGCTTCACGGGGCACAAGGCCCTGATGGGACCGCAGGGTACGGGCGGGCTGGCCGTTGCGCCGGGTGTCGACGTGCGCCCCTGGTGCGTGGGCGGCACGGGCGTCCATAGCTTCGAGCCCCTGCAGCCCGACGATTGGCCCACGCGGCTTGAGGCGGGCACCGCCAACGGCCACGGGCTGGCGGGGCTGGCCTCGGGCCTGGCGTTTATCGAGGAAAACGGTGGTGTTGCGGCCATGGCGGCGCACGAGGTCGCGATGGCCCGGCGCCTTTACGAGGGCGTTCGCGACATGCCCGGCGTGACGGTCTATGGCGATTGGCCCCAGGTGGCGCCGGGTGACGCACGTCCGGGGATCGTGGCCCTCAACATCGAGGGCCTCATGTCTGCCGAGGTCTCGGACATGCTCATGCAGGGTTGGGGCATCGCCACACGCCCCGGTGCACACTGCGCGCCGCTCATGCACCGGGCGCTCGGCACCGTTGAGCAGGGCATCGTTCGCTTCTCGACAGGTTGGTTCACCACGGCCCAGGAGATCGACCTGGCCGTCGACGCCATCCGGCAAATCGCAGAGGGGTAGGGCCACGGCTGCAGCCGACCGACCTTCTCGACGCCAAAAAACGGGGCCGCCATAGTCATCTGACTCCGGCGGCCCCGTTCACGTGGCGTTATATGTGCCGAGAAACCCTAGCGCCTCTCGTCCAGCTCCTTGCGTACCTTGGTGTCCAGCCAGCCGGCGTCGACGTTGATGACCAATGCGAGGGCGGGGACAAACGGTAGCCCGTTGCCCGCCGAGACAACGCAGGCGATGAGGCCCGCGATGGCGCCCAGCAGCGACAGCAACCGGTGGCTGCCCAGAGCACTGGGGCGGTTGGCGCCGTGGATGCCCGTCACCGAGCTGGCAATCGTGAGGAATGCCAGCACCACAAAGGCAATGAAATCCAGGTAAAGGCGCAGAGTCTCGCCCAGGTCGGAACCGGACACGACGCCGGCGCCAAACTTAGAGACGCACGCCAGGATGACGACGGCGACGCCCACGACAAACTGGGCCAGGCTCAAGATCTTGAGGTATTTCCTGTTTTGGGACATGGTTCCTGCTTTCTGTTGGCGAGAAGCTCGCAATACAAACGAATGGCAAAAGTATAGGTCAGGCTCGGTCCGGCTGCCCGGCTCGCGCGGCCAGGTAGAGCGCCTTCCAGCTTTTGTTGAGGGCGCGGTAGTGTTTCTCGTAGCGGCTGCCGCGCTGCCAGATGAGGCAGAAGTCGTGGTTGATGGCGAAGTCGGCGGGTGTGACGTCGCACAGGGTGCCGGCAGCCAGGTCGTCCTCGACGGCGGCGCGGTACAGGAAGGTGATGCCCACACCAGCCGCCGCGCACGCCTTGATCGCTTGGATTGAGCCCACCTCAAGAGTACCGGCAAAGTCACCAAGTCCCAGCTCATGGGCGGCCAGATTGCGTTCCAGGATCTCTCGCGTGCCCGAGCCCTCCTCGCGCACGATCAGGCGGTAGCCGAGAAGGTCGCGGATGCTCGCAGGGCGCGCGGCTGCGCCCGCCGTCGGTGCCGCGACCGCCACGTACTTCTCGGTGGAGAAGATCGCCGAGTCGAACTCCGTGTGGTCAAACGAGCCTTCTACCAGCGCAAAGTCGATGGTGCCCTCCTCGATGTCGCGCACCAGCTCGCGTGTGTTGCCGCAGCGCATGTGGATCTGTTCATCGGGATGGGCCAAGACGTGGGCCGGCAGGAATCTCGGCGCCGCGTAGTCCACCACGGTACGCGTGCAGCCAAAGCGCAGCGGCGGTTGCGCGCCTAGGCCCTGCTCAAGCCCCTTGACCTGGGCGACTAGCCGCTGGTCGTCGTTTCTTGCCGCCAGCAGGTGGGTGTAGAGGGCCTGTGCCGCCTGGGTGGGCTCGATCGAACGGCCGCTTTTCTTGAACAGGGTCACCTCGTAGTGTGCCTCGAGCTGCCGAATATGCGAAGAAACCGCAGGCTGGGTGATGTGCAGCGCCTCGGCCGCACGGGTGTAGCTCTGTTGCTCGAAGACTTCCAAAAACGTGAGGCTGCGGTAGTCCAGCATGGTCTTCTCCGTAATGCATAAGCAATCGCTATCGAATAATAAGAATACCGTTGGAATCCATTATAAATTGCCGTTTAGCATGGGATAGACACATCAAGCAGCAGGGTCGGCGAGAAGCCCGCCCTCGCGCACCAAAGGTAAGGAAGCACCGTGAGTATCTCCCAAGATATCAAAGACCGCTGGCGCGGCGTGGCGTTTTGCCTGGTCGTTGCCATTCCCGCGTGGTTTTTAGGCAAGCAGTTCGAGGTTGTGGGCGGACCGGTCTTCGCCATCCTCTTTGGCATGGCGCTGGCCTTGGTCGTGCCCGCCAATACGCGCAAGCCGCTTGAGGGCGGCGTCAAGTTCACGTCCAAGAAGATCTTGCAGTATGCCGTTATCTTGCTGGGCTTTGGCATGAATCTCTCGCAGATCCTGGCCAAGGGTGCGCAGTCGCTGCCCATCATTATTGCAACTATCTCGACCTCGCTGGTCGTGGCGTTCGTGCTATGCCGCGTCATGCGTATCCCGTCCAAGATCGCGACCTTGGTGGGCGTGGGCTCGTCGATCTGCGGCGGCTCGGCCATCGCGGCCACCGCTCCCGTGATCGACGCCGATGACGACGAGATCGCCCAGGCCATCTCGGTCATCTTCCTCTTCAACGTCATCGCTGCGCTGATCTTCCCCACGCTGGGCTCGGCGCTGGGCCTCACCAACGAGGGCTTTGGCTTGTTTGCCGGCACCGCTATCAACGACACGTCGTCGGTCACCGCCGCGGCCAGTGCCTGGGACAGTATGCACCCCGGAGCAAACGTCCTGGAAAGCGCCACCGTGGTCAAGCTCACGC
>CAVDXJ010000053.1:0-8138 GCA_963612765.1 Oscillospiraceae bacterium | reverse complement strand
CATTGTCTCCACCATAGATTGCTTACGGGCGGCCCGCTTGGGTCGCCCGTTTTTTTGTGTGGGGCCGATTGGGGGCTTCTCGCTACAAAATCGCCGGTCGGGCGCAGTTGGCGGGCCTTCTCGCTACAAAACAGCGGTCCGGGCGCAACTTTACCCGCGCCCAGTCCATGATTTTGTAGCAAAACACCCCATTCGCAGTGCCCGCCCCTCAGTTTTCTAGCGAGAAGTCCCCCGCCCCGGCGCCCGGACCGTGATTTTGTAGCGCCCGCGCTGGGTGATATTTGCTGCAGTAGCGCGCATAAAGTCTCCTGGTATAAAATGGCCACAATTATGGCTTTCTAAGGAGAAGAAATGACCATTGTGCCCATCAAGGAACTTAAGAACACGGCTGCCATCTCTGAGAAGTGCCACGAGCTCGATGAACCTGTGTTTGTTACCAAGAACGGCTACGGTGACATGGCAATCATGAGCATGGAGACCTTCCAGCGCTATGACGATATCGTCCGTAAGGTCGAGGCGGCCAGGGCCGCTCGTAGCCGCGAGTTCGATGAGACCGTCGCGCAGCTGCACCAGGCTAACCAAGAGGTAGAGCGCGGCGAGGTCTACGATGCGGACGAGCTCTTCTTGCAGTACGAGTCGCGCTATGGCCTATAAGATTCGCTACGCTCCCGCGTTCAAAGGGTCGCTTGACGCCGCGCTTGGTTTCCTCGACGAGACCGGTTCTTCTGGAAATGCCGCCCGCCGCCTTCTTGCTGAACTCAAGGAAGTGAGAGGATATCTCGCCGCATTCCCCAACATGTACGCGGTACGCGAGGACGAATCCAGGGAGGTGGGCCGCGCTATCCGCGCCGCGCGCGTGGCAAGCTACTTGCTCTATTACGTCGTTGTCGACGAAGACGAGGAAGTGATTTTGTACACCTTGCGCCATCAGCTTGCCGATGTTGACGGGGTTATCTGGCCGGCGCTGGGCGAGAAGTAGGGGGCTTGGGGTATTATCGTGGGCGTTAAGCTGCGAGAAGGGACTCACATGGCGGATGCGGACGGCCTTAAAGACGGCGTCTCGGCAAAAACGGACGAGCTGGCAAGCCAGCTGTTGGGCAAGGCGCTGGACGTGCTTGCCGTGGGCGAGGACCTCTACGTCCTTCTCGCCGTCCAGGACAAGGCGGGCAACATCGCCAGCTACGAGTTTGCCGAGGACGGCCCCGAGGAGTGCCTGGAAGGTGCTCGCGCCAAGGTGGGCAAGGTAGCAGCCGAGAAGGGCGACGCGTCTGCCGGCCTGGGCGACCCCGTGCGCTACGCCCTGACCTATCGCGGCGCCGTAGAGGACGAGGCGGGCGCCTACCAAGACGCCGTTATCCTCGAGTTTGGCGAGAAAGGCTACCGCAGCTTCTCGGCCTTCTCGCTGGTCGACGTGACGGGCGACGAGGACACCTTTGGCTGGACCGAGCCCGCCCCCGCGGGAGAGGTCGACACGCTGCTTTAGGCCGCGCCGGGCTTCTCGCCGCCTGGATTTGAAGTGAAAGTGCTGTAGATGCCGTGGTAGATAATGCCACGGCATTTTCTTATACCGCCCGAGCGCTATAATTCTCCCGTTTGCCGAATTTACATCCACTTGTCTTCGAGAGGGACCTATGCGCCAGGAAAACATTAGGAACATTGCCATCATCGCCCACGTCGACCACGGCAAGACCACCCTTGTTGACCAGCTGCTTAAGGCCACGGACGCCTTCCGTGCCAACCAGCAGGTCGAGGAGCGCGTGCTTGACTCCAATGACCAGGAGCGCGAGCGCGGCATCACCATCCTGGCCAAGAACATCTCGGTCGAGTACAAGGGCATCAAGATCAACATCATCGACACCCCGGGCCACGCCGACTTTGGCGGCGAGGTCGAGCGCGTGCTTCGCATGGCCGACGGCGCCCTTCTGCTTTGCGACGCCGCCGAGGGCCCCATGCCCCAGACCCGCTTCGTGCTTTCTCACGCCATCGCCGCTGGCCTGGCCATCATGATCGTGGTCAACAAGATCGACAAGCCCGGCGCAGATCCCGAGAAGGCCTACAACGACTGCCTGGACCTCATGGCCGACCTGGGCGCCACTGACGAGCAGCTCGAGTTTGCCATGGAGCACGTCATCTACGCCTCCGCGGTCAACGGTTTTGCCCGTCTCGACCCCGCCGACGACAACGCCGACATGTTCCCCATGCTCGACATGATCGTCGACGACCTGCCTGCGCCCGAGGTCGACACCGAGGGTTCGCTGGCCATGCAGTGCGTGACCATCGACCACTCCGAGTACGTGGGCCGCATCGGCATTGGCCGCATCTACTCGGGCACCATCCACCAGGGCGACAAGATCTTGGTCGTGAAGAACGACGGCTCGCGCGCCATGAGCCAGGTCAAGCAGCTCTTCACCTTTGACTACCTGGGCCGCAAGGAGTGCACCGAGGCACAGGCCGGCGACATCGCGGCCGTCGTGGGCGTCGACTCCACCGACATCGGCGACGTCTACACCGACCCCGAGAACCCCGTCGAGCTCGAGCCCATCGAGATCGACCCGCCCACCCTTTCTATCGTTTTTGAGCCCTCTACCTCGCCGCTTGTCGGCCGCGAGGGCGACATTGTGGGTGGCCGTCAGCTCAAGGAGCGCTTGTTCCAGGAGCGCGAGAACAACGTCACCATGCGCATCGAGGAGCTTCCCGACAAGACCGGCATCGAGGTCTCCGGCCGCGGCATCCTGCATCTCTCCGTCCTGATGGAGACCATGCGCCGCGAGGGCTTCGAGTTCCAGGTTGGCCGACCCCGCGTTCTGTTCAAGAAGGACGAGAGCGGCAAGACCGTTGAGCCCATCGAGCAGGCCGTCGTCGAGTGCAACGGCGAGTACGGCGGAAAGGTCATCGAGGTCTTTGGCAACGCCGGCGGCACCATGGTGAGCATGGAAGCTGGCGTCAACACCACCCACCTCGAGTTCAAGATCCCCACCCGCGGCATCATGGGTCTCAAGAACCGCATCTTGAACGTCACCCACGGCGACGCCGTGTTCTACCACACCTTCCTTGAGTACGGCCCCTACGCCGGCGAGATCGGCGTGCGCCAGAACGGCGCCATGATCTCGATGAGCACCGAGAAAGCCGTTGCCTACGCCCTGGGTACCCTGCAGGAGCGCGGCCAGCTCTTCGTCGAGCCCGGAACCGAGTGCTACGAGGGCATGCTCGTGGGCGAGCGCTCCAAGCCCGGCGACATGGTCGTCAACATCGCGCGTTCCAAGTCCCTGGGCAACCAGCGCAGCTCCACCGCCGACGTGGCCGTCCAGCTTACCCCGCCCAGGCGTTTCTCGCTTGAGGAGGCCCTTGAGTACATCATGGACGACGAGCTGGTCGAGATCACGCCGCAGTCCATCCGCATGCGCAAGCGCATCCTTAACGAGACCGAGCGCCGCAAGTGGGCTGTGCGCAACGGCATGGTCAAGAAGTAGGTTCTTTACGGCGGCTGACCTGGAGTTCCAGGAAAAATAAAAAAGTCGTTGGCGCGGCGTCGGTTTTTATGTACAATAGCTGACGCACCATTACATGGAGAGTTGTCCGAGTGGCCGAAGGAGCACGATTGGAAATCGTGTAGGCGTCTAAAGCGTCTCCAGGGTTCAAATCCCTGACTCTCCGCCAGTACATTCTCGGGCGCCTAAGGGCGCCCGTTTTGTATCCCATAGTTGGCGCAGCAGCCTTTTGGTTCCTCGCCAGCTCATTCGGAGGGATGGCAGAGCGGCTGAATGCGGCGGTCTCGAAAACCGTTTAGCCTTTCTGAGGCTACGAGGGTTCAAATCCCTCTCCCTCCGCCAGAATTTTCAAAGGGTCGTCCTTCGGGACGGCCCTTTTTCTATGCGGATAGGCGCCGCGAGACACCCCGCGCAAGATTTCCGGGTTTAAAACGGCTTCGGCCGAGTATCCAAAGGAAAAGTCCCGACGTTTGCCCAGTTGGCAATCGTCGGGACTATGGGGTCTACTCGGCGGTACCGGTTTTAAACCAGGAAATCTCGCACGTGCTTATTTACGGCGGCTGCTTTGGGCCTTGTAACGGCGCAGGCGGGCAGTGACCTTGGGGGTGAGGTCGGTTGCGTTATGGGTGGTTGCCCCGTTTGCCAACGACCAACGGCGCAGGCCAACGGTCACGACGATCATGACCGCCGCCGCGATGTACTTGTTGATATCCAGGCCCTCGACCAGCCCGTAATATGCGGCGCTGCCCGCAACGGCGCAAACGGCGTAGTAGCTGCTGGGCTTGAAGATCCTCGGGACGTCTCCCAAGAAGACGTCGCGCAGCATGCCGCCGCCAACACCGGTCAGGGTGCCCATCAAGATGGCGGAAACCGGCAATAGGCTGTAGACAATCGCCTTATCCGTCCCGCCCAGGGCAAACAAGGCAACCGAGATGATGTCGACCCATTCCAGCAGGTCGGGAATCTTCTTGAATGGCCGGGCAAAGAAGAATACGAGAAGACCGATGGCCACCGTCGCGGGAATCGCGTAAGGGTTGTCGATCATATACGTGCCGCCCTGCTGCATGGCCATGTCGCGGATCAGGCCGCCGCCCAGGCCGCAGAGCATCGACAGACCGATGAAGCCGATAGGGTCCAGCTTTCGCTCGCTGGCCACGAGTGCGCCCGAGATGCCGCCGACGGCAACAGAGGCTAGGTCGAGCCACGCGGGCAGCGAGACGGCGACTTGCGGGCTGATGGTTGAGTAGATGGGGATCACAAGGCGGCTCCGATTTAGCGGGTGCGATTGGGGCGGGACAAAAACGTCCGTGGGACAACTTAATGCATCGCGTCCGTTCGCGAAAGGGCCAGTTCGCAAATGGCCCGCCAAACGGCTTTAAGGTAGCCCCTAGGTTGGTTTGTTTCTCACCGCGCGTGAGTATTCTCGCCCCGCCCCACTCGGCCGAGGGTATAGAAAACTGCTAGTCTTGCCTCTATATATGAACCAACCGCCAAAAACTTGGCGCCGAGAGGAGCTTGTTATGGCCGCCGATATCGATGTGAGCGGTTTTTCGAGGGACCGTTATTTTGCCCGGGCGTGGCGCCTTATGACCCAGGAGAAGGGCTGGTGGAAACCGATCCTTCTCATGTGCGTCGCTCTTCTCGTACCGATTGTGGGCCCCTTGGCCGTGCTGGGCTACCAGCTCGAGTGGGCGCGCCTGCTTGCTTGGGACGTCAACGACCCTATGCGCCGCCGCGGCATTCGCATCGGTAGCCTCATCGTGTCCGGCTGGCGCGGTTTTCTCGCCATATTGGGCTGGGGCATCGTCTATGTTCTTATAGACAGCCGAATCTCTGAGGTTCCGGGCATCGGCGGTGTGCTGGACCTTGCCTGGAAAATCTGCGGCATCTTTATCACGATGATGATCATGGTGGCCGCCATCCGTGCGACCATTTATCAGAACGCCGGTGCGGGCTACAACGTCAAGAACCTGTGGGAGATGGCCCGCCGCGACCTTGGTGGGCTGGCCCGCGTCTGGGTCATTGGCTTTACCGCGGCCGTCATCGAGGCCGTCGTTTCTGCCGCGATTCTCTCGGTGGGCCTTGTTTCGATGATATCCAGCATCGCTTACGACGTGAACATCCTGTACACCTGCGGGTCGACGATGCCTATCAGAGAACTGGTCTACTACGTCCTTGATTTGATCGATATCGTCTTCAACGGCCTTTGGCCCTCGCTGTTTGTGCTGAGCATCATCACGCTGGTCCTGAGCACGGTGACAGTCACCCTTACGTTTGCCGCCCTGGCCCTGTGGATGCGCCAGTTCGACTTGCCTTCCTGGGGCAAGAGCTCTGACCCGCTGCCCGCATCGGTTGTCGAGAGCGAGACCAAGAAGGAGGAGGGGGCGCCTGCGGCCCCGGCTTTGCCGGTTGCTCCGGAACGGGCGGCCCCGGCGCAGGCTACCCAGGCTCCGGCCGAGGAGCCCGAGGCCGGCGACGAAGAGGCCAGCGAGCCCGACGAGTCCGGCCCCACGGACATCTAACCTGCGTATATATGCAATATGTGAACCAACTACTAGCAATTAGTATCAAGAGGAGTTTTTTGATGGCTAGCAACATCGACGTGAGCGGATTTTCGAGCGACCGTTATTTTTCCAGGGCGTGGCACCTGGTGACTCAGGAGAAGGGCTGGTGGAAGCCGGTGCTTCTCATGGCCGTCGCCGTTCTCGTGCCAATCGTGGGCCCCTTAGCCGTCTTGGGCTACCAGCTTGAGTGGGCGCGCCTGCTGGCATGGGACGTCAACGAGCCCATGCGCCGCCACGACATCCACGTGGGCGAGCTCATCGCCTCGGGCTGGCGCGGTTTTGTCGCCATGTTGGGCTGGGGCATCGCCAATGCCCTTATTAGCGGCCTGCTTTCCGGGGTGCCCGGTCTTGGCAGCTTGCTTGAATTGGCCTGGGCGGTCTGCGGTATCTTTATCTCGATGATGATCATGGTGGCGGCCATTCGCGCGACCATCTATCAGAAGATCGGCGCGGGCTATAGCGCCAAGAACCTGTGGGAGATGGCCAAGCGCGACATGGGCGGCCTTGCACGCGTGTGGCTGATCGGCTTCGTGGCCTCGATTATCCAGGCCGTCGTCGGCTTCGTCTTCTTCTTCGCGGCCTCGGTTTCGGCCCTGCCGAGCATCGTGGAGGACGTGACCATCCTCTACGACTACGGCTCGATGATGACCGAAAGGCAGGTGGCGTTCTACGCCTTTGACCTTTTGGGTTCCTTCTTGGGCAGCGTGTGGCCTGCGATTTTGCTGATTATCCTCTTTGTCCTGTTCACCGGCGTGCTGGTGACCTGCCTGACCTTCGCCGGCCTGGCCATGTGGATGCGCCAGTTTGACGTGCCCGCTTGGGGCAAGAGCTCCGACCCGCTGCCGACTTCTGCGGTAGAGGACGCAGCCGAGAAGGACGACGAGGTTCCCGTGGCTCCGGTGGCGCCCGCGGCTCCCGCGCCCGAGTCCGCCGTGGAGGAGAAGGCCCCTGAGGTCCCGGTTACCGATGAGCCCGTTGAGGTAGTTCCTCCCATCCCCGGCGACGAGCCCGAGATCGAGGAAGATGACGAGGAAGACGAAGACGCCGAGAAGACCGAAGTGCTTGATGCCGAGGTAGAGACCGAGGTCATCGCCCCTGCTCGCGCCGAGGAGTCCAAGGCCCCCGAGGTTTTCGACAACGATGCAGTGACGTCCGATGACGAGACTCCCGCGGAGACGAACGACGACCCCGCGTCCGGTGACGAGGAAGAACCCGAGGAATAGGCCCTTCTCGCAAAAAGACTGATTTCCTGATCATTTTGGCTCCATTCGTGAAGAACGAGTGGAGCCTTTTTCTAGCCCAATTTACCGCCTTACCGAGAAACCCCAGGCACCTTGCCCGCTGATAGATAGCTGATAACCAGCGGATATGTGGCTGCAAGATTTCTGTCAGGTTGGCCTGTTAGGGTATGGCCCAAGCAAAAAGTGGGTTGCGAGAGTTGATTGAGGCGGCAATTTGTGCAGATACCAGGGAGTTTGCCAGGCGGCGGGCGAACCCTGTGGTATGATTCCTCCTCGGAACTTTCCTGCTTCGGGTGCACCTTCACTCCCCGGAGCCATTAGCCCAGAGGAGGTGACCACATGAAGGCCTATGAACTGCTGTTTTTTGTTGACCCCACCTCTAACGAGGAGACCCGCGCTGGCGTTATGAAGCGCATCGAGGTTGCTATCGAGGGTGGTGCTGTCGACAGCGTCGAGGACTGGGGCAAGCGCAAGCTCGCCTTTGAGATCGACGACCTCACCGAGGGTGACTACACCCTCATCAACTTCCACGCAGACCCCACCCAGATCGCCGAGCTCGACCGAGTTCTGCGCATCAACGACGCTGTCAAGCGTCACATGGTCGTGCGCCGTCCCGACAAGGACTAGCAATGGAAGTGTGGGCATCCGCCCACGTATGAGAGGTAGAGAGTCATGAGCATCAATCGCGTTCTTATTTCCGGCAACCTTACCCGCGACCCCGAGCTTCGTGCTTCCGGTAGCGGCACCCAGATCCTGCGCTTTGGCGTCGCGGTCAACGACCGTCGCCGCAACCCGCAGACCAACGAGTGGGAGGATTACCCCAACTTCGTTGACTGCGTGATGTT
>CAVDXJ010000052.1:0-8239 GCA_963612765.1 Oscillospiraceae bacterium | reverse complement strand
TGATGAAGTATCTCCAGAAGCTCGGCAAAGCGCTGATGCTTCCCGTCGCGGCACTTCCTGTCGCCGGCATCCTCATGGGCGTGGGCTACCTGCTCGCACCCGCCGTCATGGGCGCGGCCGGTGACACCACCGGTGCCGCCTACACCGTGGGCTTCCTGCTTGTTAAGGCAGGCGGCGCCCTTATCGACAACATGGCGTGGCTGTTCGCCATCGGCGCTGCCGTTGGCCTGGCCGACGACCACGACGGCACCGCGGGCCTCGCGGGCCTCGTCGCCTTCCTCATGATCCAGCAGCTGCTCTCCACCGCAGTGGTGGGCACCGTCAAGGGCATCGAGGACATGGACACCTGGCTGACCACCACCGAGGGCATCGCCTTCGCCAAGATCAGCGGCAACTCCTTCATCGGCATCCTCTCCGCCATCATCGGCGCCTCTTGCTACAACAAGTTCAAGGGCACCAAGCTCCCCGACTGGCTGGCATTCTTCTCGGGCAAGCGTTGCGTCGCCATCATGACCGCTCTTGTCTCCATCATCGTTTCCGTCGTCCTGCTCTTCGTCTGGCCCATCATCTTCTCGGCCCTCGTCGCGCTCGGCAACGGCATTGCTTCCATGGGCGGCATCGGCGCTGGCATCTACGCCTTCCTCAACCGCCTGCTCATCCCCACTGGTCTGCACCACGCTCTTAACAACGTCTTCTGGTTCAACACCATCGGCCTCGGCGACCTGACCCACTTCTGGGCTGGCGAGACCTCCGCTGACGTTACCTGGAGCCTCGGCATGTACATGTCCGGCTTCTTCCCCTGCATGATGTTTGGTATCCCCGGCGCCGCTCTGGCCATGGTCCAGACCGCCAAGAACAAGAAGGCTGCTATCGGCCTCGTCGTCTCCGCTGCTATCTGCGCGTTTGTCTGCGGCGTCACCGAGCCCTTCGAGTTCGGCTTCATGTTCCTTTGCTTCCCGCTTTACGTCGTGTACGCCGCCCTTTACGGCATCTTCACCATCATCGTTTACTACGTGAACTTCCGTGCGGGCTTCTGCTTCTCCGCTGGCGCTACTGACCTTCTGTTCTCCGCGTCCCTGCCGGCCGCGGCCAACACCTGGCTCATCATCCCCCTCGGCATCGCCGCCTTCGTCGTCTTCTACCTGGTCTTCCGCTTCGCGATCACCAAGTTCAACCTCATGACCCCTGGTCGCGAGGACGAGGACGAGACCGTCGACGCCGTCGTTGCCACCGGTGACGAGAAGTACGCCGCCAAGGCCTCTGCTATCCTGGCCGCCGTGGGTGGCAAGGACAACGTCAAGGTCGTTGACTACTGCACCACTCGCCTGCGCTTTGAGGTCGCTGACGACTCCAAGGTCGACGAGGCCGGCTGCAAGGCCGCCGGTGCCAGGGGCGTCGTGCGCCCGGGCGCCAACGCTGTCCAGGTCATCGTGGGCACCGACGTTCAGTTTGTCTGCGACGAGCTGCAGAAGCTCGTTAAGTAGCTGTTAGCGGCCAAGCCGCGCAACTCATAGGCACCTGACTTCCAGGGGCCGTCTGCGAACCAAGGTTTCGCGGGCGGCCCCTGGTTTTGTCTGCACAGTTTCTGCATATTTACTGGGGCTATGGCGATGGTCCAGGAAATTCGTTGGCGAGAGGCACATGGCGTTTAGCTGCGGTTTTATTGGAGCAAAGGCACGCGATTGATTTGAGGTTTGATGAAGAAGCCCAACCAATCGATTTTGCTTTGCTTCCCAATTTGGCGAGTCGCGGGGCGTTGCCGCCTTGACGGACGTCAAAACCAGGCGTTTTGCGCCTCTCACCTGCAAAAGGAAAGAAAAGACAAGCTCTGCCCGTCAATAGAAAGCCAATGGAAAAGGTCGAGGAAAATACCAGGTCAATGGGGTTATAGTCGGCGTAACGAAAGCGTTCTTCTCGCATACACAGGAGGCACCATGATTTCGACCGTCACGCTCAACTCTTCCATCGACAAGGCTTACCAGCTGGCCTGCCCGCTGGTCGACGGCACCGTGATGCGCGTCGCCACCTGCATCGACAACGCCGGCGGCAAGGGTTTGAACGCCGCCCGCGCCATCGCGACCTGCGGCGAGAAGATCCTGGCCACGGGCTTTGTTGGCGGCAACAACGGCCGCCTGCTGTGCGACTTGCTGGACGCCGACGGCATCGAGCACGACTTTGTTGAGGTTGCCAGCGAAACCCGCTGCTGCATCAACGTGCTTGACCAGGACGGCGTCTCGACCGAGTTCCTTGAGCCGGGCCGCGAGGTTACGGTCGCTGACGTGGCTGCCATTAGCGAGAAGGTCAGCCAAATCGCGCAGGTCGCAGACGTAGTCACCTTCAACGGCAGCGTGCCCGCGGGCATGGCCAAGGACGCTTACGTCGACCTGATTGGCCGCGTGAAGGCGGCGGGCAAGCCCTGCATCCTGGACACGTCCGGCGAACTTTTGATGCGCGGGATCGAAGCGCTGCCCACCATGGTCAAGCCCAACACCGACGAGATCGGCCAGATCCTGGGTCGTACCGTCGAGTCGATCGACGAGGTCTACGCCGCCGCGCAGGAACTACACGAGCGTGGGATTGGACAGGTAGTCGTCTCGTTGGGAGGCGACGGCGCCGTCATGGCCTGCGACGAGGGGCTCTTCCGCGGCCGCGCGCCCAAGATCGACGTTGTGAACCCCGTGGGCGCGGGCGACACGATGGTGGGCGCCTTTGCCGTGGGCATGGCGCGCGGGATGAGCGCGCCCCAGCAGCTGGCGTACGCCATGAGCTGCGCCTCGGCTAACTGCCTCTCGGCCTCTACCGGCCACTTTGCCATGGTAGACGCCGAGCGCCTGCTTGAGGGCACGGTTGTCGAGAAGATTGCGTAGGGTTTCTCGACACTCGGCCCTCCCCGCCGCGATGGGCCTCTCACCAACTAAATAATCAGCTGGGTATATAGCTCCTCGACCTCGGCGGCCACAAGACCGTCGGGGTCTTTATCCATGATGACGGCGTCGGCGTCGGCCAGATTGCCAAACCACATGAGGCCACTGGCGCCCACTTTGCTTGCGTCCATGACCACGTAGGTCTTGGTGGCGCAGGTGAGAAACGCACGCTTGAGCTCGGCCATGGCCTGGTTGTTGGTCATGAAGCCGCGGCCCGGTGCAAAGGCCGTCGGCGAGACAAACGCAACGTCGGGATGCAGCATCTCAAGCGAGTGCAGGGCAAGCGGGCCGTTGGTATAGCGGTGGCCTTTGCGCAGGTGGCCACCCAGCATGATGACGTCGATCGAGGGCATCGAGCGATCAACGAAGTCGGCAATCGAGAGGTCATCGGTCACGACGGTGAGGTCGGCATGGCCCGAGAGGGCGCGCACGATCTCGATCGAGGTGGTGCCTGAGTCCAGAAGAATCGAGTCGCCATCCTTTACCAGCGGCGCGCACTTCTTGGCGATGGCGCGCTTGCCCTCTACGTTGAGGTTCACGCGGCGGTCCTGGACCGAAACCGTGAGAGTGCGTGAAAGCGAGGTTGCCCCACCATGGGTGCGGCGCAGCTTGCCGTCGCGGGCCAGAGCGTCAAGATCGGCGCGGGCGGTCACGCGCGAGACGCCAAAGGCCTCGGCCAACTGGGTTACCTGTACCGAAGCGTCACTTTCCAGCATGTTGAGAATGGCGACGCGACGCTCTTCCGAGGATAAAACCGTCATTTGCGGCCTCCAATTGTGCGCAAATTGTGTTTCCTTTATTTTCTTTACAAGCAAAATATCACATTTCCTTTGCTTTCGCTTGGAAAGTTTTTGGGAGCGGCAGAGAACTTCTCGCCAAAGGCATCTAAACGCAAATTGCTTTTGCTTTTCGTATCTTGGCTCCTAGTGTGCACTGCGCGTTTTCCCAGGTCAGACAGCTTAAATCTATCTCCATATAATGGCGCCAAGGTCCCGCAAAAAGCAGGATGGAAAGTCATTTTGCCGAAAAAGAAAGTTCGGCAGCGAAGGGAGAAAGCGATGCTTGTCACTACCAAGGAGATGCTGCTTGACGCTCAGGCCGGCCACTACGCCGTGGGCGCGTTCAACGTCGAGAACCTCGAGTTTGTCATGGCCGTCATCAAGGCCGCCGAGGAGCGTCACTCCCCCGTCATCATGCAGACCACCCCGGGCACCGTTAAGTACGCCAACCTGGACTACTTTGCCGCCATGGCCAAGGTGGCTGCCGAGGCCGCCAGTGTTCCCGTGGCTATCCACCTGGACCACGGCGACGGCTTTGACCGCTGCATGCAGGCTATTCATGCCGGCTACACCTCGGTCATGATCGATGGCTCGCACGTGCCGTTTGAGGAGAACATCGCGCTGACCGCGTCTGTTACCAAGGTCGCCGGCCCCATTGGCATTCCCGTCGAGGCCGAGCTGGGCAAGGTTGGCGGCAAAGAGGACGACGGCCCGGCCGTCGAGGGCGAGAACCCCTATACCGATCCTGACGAGGCCGAGGAGTTCGTGGCCCGCACCGGCTGCACCTCGCTGGCCGTTGGCGTGGGCACCGCGCACGGTGTTTACAAGGGTACCCCCCACATTGAGCAGGGCGTCCTGAAGGCCATCCGCGAGCGCCTTGAGATTCCCCTGGTTCTGCACGGCACCTCCGGCGTGCCCGACGACCAGGTTGCCGAGGCCATTGCCAACGGCATCTGCAAGGTCAACTACGCTACCGAGCTGCGCCAGGCCTACACCCGCGGCTACATGGGCTACATGGCCGCCAACCCCGAGTGCTTTGACCCCAAGAAGCCCGCTCGCCCCGGCATGGACGAGATCGTGGCCGTGGTTGCCAGCCACATGGACAACCTGGGTTCCAGCCACAAGGCGTAGGTTCGCAGGCGCATTTGGCGCGCAATAGCGTTTTCGCAGGTAGAAAGGTCCCCGGAGCCCTCGCGGCTCCGGGGACCTTTGCGCGGCGCGGGGCCTTGGGTACAGCCCCGCGAGATTTCCTGGTTTAAAACGCCTGTCATCGAGTAACCGAGGTGTTTTGGGCCGCATTTGCCCAGTTGGCCACCGGGAGCTACTCACTAGATCCCGGTTTAAACCAGGAAATCTTGCGCGAGCGGTCCCGGCGGGGCCGCCACGGACTAAAATGCGAGCGATTTAGAGATCGAAGGTGGGGATGGCGGCGCGGGCGGCGGTGAGGAAGGCTTCCTTCGAGCGACACGGCACCAGCTCGGCCGGGAAATCCAGCTCGTTGAGCAGGTCGCTGACCTTCTTAGAGCGCGCAACGTGATAACTCACATGTGCGTCGCTACCAAACGAGACCATGGTCCCCAGCTCGGCGCAGCGCTCGGCGATGGCGCGGCAACGGTCCATCGAGCGCCCGGCCTTGAGCGGGTCCTCCAGGCTCGAGCCGTTGAGCTCGATCAGCTTGCCCATGTCACGTGCGGCCTCAAGCACCGGGTCAAGCTCAAAATCAACGCCCGAGCGCCCCAGGTGCCCCAGAATCAAGACCTTTGGGTCCTGCAGCGCGTTGATATACATCTGGGCATTCTGAGCTGAGGTTTGTTCGCGCGTAAAGTCCTTGCGGTGGATGCTTGCGATCACGTAGTCGCACTGCCTGAAGACCTCGTGCTTCAAAGTCGTCGCCCGGCGCTTCTCGCCAACAATCCCCTTGTCAACCACGATGTCGTGGCCAAACAGGTTGCCCCGGCCGTCCACGATGTCGGCCTCGCAGCCGCGCAGCAGCGTTACGTCGTGCCACACGCGCGGCCAGGTAGAAAGATTAATGAAGTACTGGAAGTTCTTAAGGGTCTGCTCGTCAAACAGCATCTCGGAGTAGTGGTCGGTGATACCCAGCAGCTCCAGGTTCTTGTTAGCCGCGGCCCTCACGTCCTCTTCGAGCGTCGAGTAGGCGTGGCGAGAAAACAGCGTGTGCGTGTGCACGTCGCAGGCAATTCGAATCATCTGGTCCCTTCCCTTTTGACGTTTGCCCCTATTGTAGGGCGGACCAAAAACACCGGGTTCTCGCTGTGCTAGATTTACACGCATCAACCTTTTTATCGGGAGGTCACCATGTTTGACAAGCTCTTTTCTCGCCGCGCCTTCGTTGGCGGGGCAGCCACCGCCCTGACAAGCGTCAGCTTCACGCTGGCATCGGGCCCCGCAAAGGCCTTCGCAGACGAGACGGGTGGCGGCGGAGCGAGCGTCGACGACCTCGGCAACAAGATCGCGATCGTCCACACCAACGACGTGCACTGCGGCATGTACAACGCCAAGACCAACCTGGGCTACAGCGCCCTGGTCGACTTCGTGAACGCCCAGAAGGAGGGCCATGCCACAGGCAACGTCACGCTGGTCGACGCCGGCGACGCCATCCAGGGCGGCGTGCTGGGCGCGACGAGCGACGGCCGTATTCCCGTGCAGGTCGAGGGCGAGTGCGGCTACGACGTCGTGACCCTGGGCAACCACGAGTTCGACTATGGCGTCGAGAACATCCTTGATCTTGTCTCGGCGCAGTCGGCGCTCAAGTACGTGTGCTGCAATTTCGCGGACGCCAGCGGAAACCTGCAGCTCGACCCGTACCACGTGATTGAGTACAACATCGCAGGCAGGCAGGTCAAGATCGCCTACCTGGGCGTCGTGACGCCCACGACCCTGACGCGCGGCGACGTCACGCTCTTCCAGGACGAGAACGGCGACTTTGCGTGGAACTTCCTCCAGGACGACCCGCAGGTCTTCTACTCCACGGTGCAGATGTTTGCCCAGGCCGCCCGCACGGTCGACGGCGCCGACTACGTGGTCCTTCTCGCCCACCTTGGCGAGAAGGACAGCGGCGATGAGTGGCGCAGCGATACCCTTGTGGCCAAGACCACCGGCATCGACCTGGTTGTCGACGGGCACTCGCACGAGAAGTACGTGCAAACCGTCAAGAATGCCGACGGCCAGGACGTCGTGATCGCCCAGACCGGCAAAAAGTTCGCGAGCTTTGGCCACATCGAGATCGACCCTGCGACCGGCGAGGCCACGGCATCGCTTGATGTGACGGCCAAGCTCATCGAGTCGTGGGACGGCCAGGACGAGAAGACCAACGCACTGATCGCGAAGCTCAGCGACGGCGTCGAGCCCCTGCCTTCCGACGTCATCGGCACTGCCGAGGTCGACCTCTACGCCGCGCCGGACGGCGACTTCACCGGCTCGGCCAAGAGCCAAGAGACCAACCTGGGCGACCTGGTGTGCGACAGCGTGCGCGCCTACTACGAGGCCAAGACCGGCAAGACCTGCGACCTGGCGATCGTTAACGGCACCGGCGTGCGCAAGTATATCCACGCGGGCAAGATCACCTACGCGCAGCTGCTTGAGGTCGAGCCCTACTGCAACCAAATGGTGGCCCTGGAGGTCACGGGACAGTACATCCTGGACCTGCTGGAAGTCGGCGCCGCGAGCGTGCCCGAGGACAACAGCTACTTCCTGCAAGTCTCGGACGGGACGAGTTTCACGATCCGCAAGGATATTCCAACGCCGGTCGTCTTTGACGGGTCGACGTACAAGGAGATCGGCTCGGGCGAGAGGCGCATCAAGAACGCGAAGATCGACGGCCAAGCAATCGACCCGGCCGGGTACTACACGATAGTCGGCAGCAACTTCGTGATAACGCGCGCTGGCAAGACCCCTACGCCCGATAACGCCGCCGATGCCGAGAAGGTCGGCTTCGACGTGCTTATGCTGGTCGACTACATTCGCGACGACCTCAAGGGCGTCGTGGGCGCGGGGTACGAGGACCCCAACGGCGCCGGGCGCATCACGATCACCGACCACGAGGAGGTCGCGCCCGAGCCGGAGCCCACGCCGGTCACGCCCGACCCCACGCCGACGGCCGGCGAGACGACCACCACGACCACGACCGTCAAGCGCGGCGGAGGGTCCGTGCCCAACACCGGCGACCAGGGCGGCGTTGGCATCGCGGCCGCCGCGGCACTGGGGGCTGGCGCCCTTCTCGCCGCCGGGGTCGTCAGCGGGCCGGAGGCCTAGCACCCTCACTGCAAATCTAGGGCTTGTCTGATGGTTCCAGGGCTTCTCAGCTGCAATTTTATGGGTTGTTTGATGCTTTGGGCATAAAAATGGGGCTTGTCTGATGTTGATGTATCAGACAAGCCCCTGTTTTGCAGTGCGGCGAGAAGCACGCGCTAGCGGCTAGTTGTTGCGGCGAGAGAGGCGCGCGGCTACCAGGCAGACGACGGCCACGGCGAGAAGGCCCGCGAAGCCGCCCCAGGTCACGTCGCCGGTGGAGGG
>CAVDXJ010000051.1:0-8254 GCA_963612765.1 Oscillospiraceae bacterium | reverse complement strand
CTGTAGGCATGCGCTACGGCATCCAGGGGTTTCTCGCCGGCCACACGGTAGACCTCAACGCAGCTCTTCCCACCGACGACGACCTGCAGCTCCTTCGCCAGACGCCGTCCAGCTGGCTGGGCAGCTGCCGCTTCAAGCTGCCCACCTTGGACGACACCGCCTTCTACGACGAGGCCTTCACCGCCTTTGAAGAGGCCGACGTCGACGCCGTTCTCTACATCGGCGGCAACGACTCGATGGACACCATCGCCAAGCTGGGCGCATACGGCGAGAGGATCGGCAGCCCCATCCGCTTCATCGGCGTGCCCAAGACCATCGACAACGACCTGGTGGGCATCGACCACACTCCCGGCTACGGCAGCGCGGCCCGCTTCGTGGCCACGGCCACGGCCGAGGTCGCCCGCGACGCCGACGTCTACGACCTCAAGAGCGTGACCTTCGTCGAGATCATGGGCCGTGACGCCGGCTGGCTGGCCGGCTCTGCCTGCCTGGCCAACCCCGACCTCATCCTCCTGCCCGAGATTCCCTTTGACCAGGATGCCCTGGTCAGCCGCCTGCGCGACCTTCTCGCCACTAAGAACACCGTGATGGTGGCCATGAGCGAGGGCATCCGCACGGCCGACGGCCACTTGATCGCCGAGAAGACCGTGGCCGCCGGCACCGGCGTCGACGAGTTTGGCCACCTGGCGCACATGAGCGGCCCTTCTCGCTACCTGGCCGACGTGGTCAAGGAGGCCCTGGGTTGCAAGACCCGCGCCGTCGAGCTGTCGACCTTCCAGCGCTGTGCCTCCCACCAAGCAAGCCAGGTCGACTTGGACGAAGCCTTTGAGCTGGGCCGCCAGGGCGTGCTGGCCGCGATGGCCGGCCAGTCGGTCAAGATGAGCTCGCTGGTGCGCACGGCAAACGACCCGTATGCTGTGGACTACACCCTGGTCGACGTCCTTGCCGTGGCCAACCAGGTCAAGGCCGTCCCGCGCGAGTGGATCTCTGCCGACGGCATGCAGGTCACCAGCGACTTTGTGGCCTACGTCGCCCCTCTCGCCAGTGCCCTCCCCGCCCAGTTGCCCGCGCTGTAGGGGCGCGCGACGACCCCAGAGCAGTCTTACTGCGCAACGATACCCAGACTTTCCAGCTCTCCCCTCTTGAAACCCCTCTCGTCATAAGAGGGGTCTGCTGGATACCTATCCTCGGTCGCAATCCACTGCTCACCGCGAGACCCGTCTTCCAGGCAGATATAGCCCAACGGAACCGGGTCTTTCTCGTAGTAGTCTTTGGTCCAGCTAGAGCCTCGTACCTCATTGCCAACAGCTAGCCCTTCGATTACTTCGAGGCTATCCTTGTTAGTAGTGCCGCCATAATCGCAGGTAACCGTTTTGTCGCATTCCTGATCAGAATGCATCTCCCACTTAAGCGCGACGGAAATCTTCTTCGCCTCGCGGTCAACATCGACAACTGTCCCGCCAAAACTCATATATCCCATGTTGCCGGAAGACAATTTACTTGCATCAACAGTTGAATTATTAGAGAAAGCAATCGTGCAACAAACCACGGCTAAAATGACAATCAGCGCCGCGCCAAAAACTAAAACAGGTCTTACCCGCTTGGCAACCATTGACCCACCTCCGTTCGCCCAGTGACCCTAGACTACCGCGCCCGGTCCCCTGACGCCACTTCTCTCGCCAGGCGAGCCGGGGCGTGCTGGCCGCGATGGCCAGCCAGTCGGTCAAGATGAGCTCGCTGGTGCGCACAGGCAACAGCCCGTACGCCGTGGACTACACCCTGGTCGACGCCCTTGCCTTGGCCTTCGCGAGATGGACAAACGGGGCGACGATGATCGCGATAGGCAACGCAACGCCGTTGCCAAAGACCGATAGAAGCGTCGGCGAGACGGCGTCTCCCACTCGTCGCAGAAGGTCAAGGGCAACCATCCTGTCGGATTCCTGGGTGCCGGACAGCGCCTCCATTTCGCGGAACGCCTTCGTGGTGGCGTAAAACCCGACTCCGTCCAAGAAGCCCAATGCCGTGACAGAGGCAATCATGCCCACCAGTGAGCTGCTGAGCGTATAGATAAGCACGGCAACACCGCTTAGAGCCACATAAGCAACGATGTGGAAAGTGATGCTCACGCGGCGGCTCACCACGTGATAGAGGGCGTTGGCATAGACGCGAACGACCCTCTGCATCGTCATTGCAAGGGAGACGACGAGCGCGGACAGCCCAAGCGCGGCAACGTCGAGCGGGAGCTTATAGAGCGCGAGATTGAAGGCGGCCGACGCGGGCACGACAATGCAGATCGCATATACCAGAACATCGGCCCTGATCATGGCTTTGAGGGCGCTCGCAATATTGGATTTCGCGCCGTTGGCCTCATCCCGGCGAACCACCAGCTCGCTCTTATTGAATGAGAGACAGAAGAACAGCGACACGCCAAAACAGGCCGCCGCCATTATCTGGACAACGGCATAGCTCAAGACGACGCTGACGACGCCACCGACGATGTTGCCGATGACCTGGCCGAGCGAATCGCCCGAATCGAACTCGATTTGGCAGCCGTCCTTGCGGTCGACGTCGGATATAAGCGCCGAATAGAAATTGGGAAGCATCATGATCTGTGCGCGGGCGGCGTAGAAGACCATGAGCCCCGCGAGAAAGACGACGATATTCGATGAGAGGCCGCACATGAGGGCGCCCAGAATGCCAACGCCGAGAACAACGACCGAATAGGTCTTGACGTTCTTACACGCCCTTAGGACGGCCGACGAGACGGACGACCCGACCACGCTCGCGATCATGGTGCATGTGACAATCGTGCTGATCAGAGCTGCGACGTTGTCGGCCCAGTGAAGCATCACGACCTGGCGGATTCGCAGGACGTTCACCACGGTAAACGCCGCTATGCAGATACCGTTGACCATGAGCACCGTGCGCATGCGGTAGTCGTTGCTAGTGAGCCCGGCCTTGGCGGCGCCCTTCCCCTTCCCTTGTCTCTGCTCCATGCGAACCCTGTTCTGAAGCTCGAAGACGACCATGAAGGCCAAAAGGAGCATGAGCAGCGCCTCGATGTACGAGTTCATCTTGAGGTTGCTGATCGCGGTGTCGTCGCCGACGACCTGGAACGTGGCGAGGATCTCGTCGAGGCTGCTCGCGTCGGCGGGTTTGCCTTGCAAGTCGGCGCTTGCGGTGACCTCCTTGAGCGTCTGGCTCGCGCCGGCGATGTAGTTGGCGACCTCGAGGAGCTGGGACTGGTCAGAGAGCCCGAGCACATCGGGACTCTGGCAAATGGCCGCGATGTCGAGCTTGAGGTTAGACTCCTCCGTCTGCCTGGCCAGGTCGATGGTATTAAGCTCCTTGTAAAGCGAGTTTCCCGCAAAGGAGCAGACCACCGCCAGGATAAGGACGATTGTCGCCACAAGGCGGCCGTTCGACCCCTCGGCAAAGAACCTGTGGACCAACACCAGCAGCAACAGGGCGGCGGCGTAGGAGCACAGCATGACCATCGCGAAGGCCGTGATCGAGCCCACGAACTCGTCGAAGATATAGGGGACGCTCGCCTTCACAAGAACCTTGTAGTGGTTGAAGTCGGTGACGTTGCAGGTGCTGTCGTCGATGACGATGAGTTTCTCGTTGACGCTGCTGGCCAGCTGCTTCTTAACCGCATCGGACGCCTCACCGCTCGTCGAGATGATCGTGCCCGCGTCCTTGTCCAGGACATAGATCTCTTTGCTGTAGAGGTTTGCCGTGTCCTCCTCCAACAGGCCGATGATCTGCTCGATCGTGGCGTTGTTCGACGCGTCGTAGCGCGCATCGAAGTAGCCGACATAGCCCGCCGGCTCGGCGGCGATCACCGACAGCACATGGTTGTTCGTCTGCGCGAACAGGCTGATGCAGGTGAGCACAAAAATGAAGACAGAGATTAAGAAGAGCACCAGGGCCTCTTTTAGGAACTTGCGCGTATCAAAATTCATCGTTAGCTGCCAATCACCAAGTCCAAGAAAATCCCCGCCCCTCCCAGCTCATCAGACTTGGGAGTGGCGGGGAAAGCCGAATCACTTGCTCCGCGTCACCTAGACGGCAAAGTCGAAGGTAAGGGCATCATCCTCGAAGAAGACGACCTTGACGGTCTTCTTCGTGCAGTTCGCCGTGGTCTGCCATGCAGAGAGCCACTGCGTGCCCTCGTCCTTGAGCTGCTGGAGGGGCTTGACCCTCTCCACCGCGCCGGACGCCTCCATAGCCTCGAGAATCGCGTCCTTGTACTGGTCGTCGGTGGCCATGGCCATGGTAAGCATGCCGCCAAGCTCCTTGAACTCCTCGCCCTCGCCGCAAGACTCGGTGCGCGGGTCAAACGGGCAGTTGTACGGGTCGAGAGTCTGAGAGTACCTGACCTTCTTCATGAGCTCGGTCATGTCGTCCGCGGTCTTCACGGAGTCGATCTGGGACTGCAAAAGCTCGTAACGGCCAAGGCCGCTGCCGATGACCGCCTTGTCCTTGTACTCGGGGTTGATGTAGAAGTTGGTCTGGCACTTCTGGCCATCGGTCCAGACAAGCTTGTTGTCAACGAGCTCGAGGGTGCCAAAGTGGCCGGTCTCGTCGGCCATGAAGAAGCTGGCGCCCCAGTTAAGCTCGCCGTTGCTCATGCCGTAAACGTTGATCGTGTTGGCAAGCTCAACGGCCTCGTCCACGGTCGAGCAGCGCTCACCCAGGTAGCGCACGACGCCCGGGAAAGAAAGGCTAATCTCTGCGTCGGGGTTCGTACCGGTGCAGATAGAGATGCCGGTCGACTCGGGCTGCTTGGGGCGCATGTTGGCCTCGATGTAGAGGCCCTTCTCGTTCATGACGTCGGCGCTGACGAACAGCAGGGTGGTGATGTCCTCTTGGGTGAGGCCGTTCTTCTTGACGTCCTCGAAGCTGGCGCCACCAAAGCAGTTGTAGGCGAGACCCACGGTCTTGTGGAAGCCCTCGACTGCGGTCCTCAGCACAAAGACCGGGTTGTTGCCGTAGTAGAGGTCCAGGGAACGACCGACGACCACGTCGCCGTTGTCGAGGACCTTGCCGATCGCCGAGCAACCGAACTTGCCAAACATTTCCTTGAGTTTCTTGGCACCGGCCTCGTAGTCGATCTCGGTGATGACCGGAAGCTCCATAACGCAGTCTCCGAGCACCTTGCCCATCACAATAGAATCGTCTGCCATTTCAAGCACCCTTTCCTGTGACAACAAAACAAGAACTATGCAGCAGTTTACCGCCCCTTAAGGGGTGGAGCAACGCCCAAATCACCTTCGCGCTAGCCGCGCGCCTTGGCCTTGACCTTCGCGAGGTAGACAACCGCGGCATACTTTTCTGCGTCTTTTAAGGCGAGTGAAACGCGGGGCACGGAGCCGGGTCTTCTCAGCCCTAGCGTCATTGCGCCAAAACGCGAACGGGCGGCGAGCCGTGAGGCCCGTCGCCCGTTCTTGGGGAGAAAGTCAAGGCAGGTCGGCCGTGGGGCCGGCCCGCCAAAAGACCCTATTTACTTGGCGGCAGCCTCGTCCGCGGGGGCATCGGCCTCGGCGGCGTTCTGCTCGTTGAGGGCGCGACGGGCGCTGTAGGCGCGCCAGCCAAAGAATCCGGCCAGCGCGACGAGCGCGGCGCTTCCGCCCCAGACGCCCATCTGCCAGGGAGCGGTGCCGTAGGTCACCTTGGAGCCCGGCGCCATGCCCTGCATCGCATTGGAGTTGACCACGGTGTAGAGCACGCGGTGGGTGGACTCGCGCAGCTGCGAGACGACGGTCGCCGATTTGGTGCCCTTGAAGTCGCCGGTCATGGCCTTGTAGGTGAGCTCAAGGTCGGTGCCGCCGGCCAGCGCCGCGTTCTTGTCCATGTAGCCGTAGAGGTTGAAGTCGGTGATGACGCAGCCCTCGAAGCCCCACTCGTTGCGCAAGACGTTGGTGCACAGGCTCTTGCGGCCGCCCGACCACTCGGTGCCCACGTAGTTGAAGGAGCTCATGACGCCGGTGCAGCCGCGCATCTTCTTGGTCGAGACGGTGCCCTTGTCGTCCGAGATGTACTTCATCTCGCAGGTGGCTTCCTTCACCGGAATCTCGAACTGGCGCAGGTAGATCTCGCGCGCCGTCTGCTCGGTAGCCCAGGTGGCCACGTGCTGGACGCGGTAGGACTCCTGGTCGTTCAGGGCAAAGTGCTTGATCATGGCATAGCAGCCGTTGGACGCGGCGCCCGAGACCACGGCGGCGCCGATCTTGCCGCCCAGCACCGGGTCCTCGGAGTAGTACTCGAAGTTGCGGCCGGCAAACGGGCTGCGGTGCGTGTTGAATGCCGGGGCGTACCAGCCGTTGTAGCCGGAAGCCAGGGCCTCCTGGCCAACCATCTGGCCCATGCGCTCCATGAGCTCGGTGTTCCAGGTCTGGGCCATAATGAACTCAGAGCAGTACGCGCAGTTGCCGGTGGGGCCGGTAAGCGAGGTGAAGCCGGCGGGGCCGTCGGGCTCCTTGGTCTCGGGCTTGCTGATCGACTCGATGGCCGCGGTGTTGTAGGCCGCATCGTTCAACATGTTGGTCATCTCGTCAACCGTGACCTGGTCAAGCAGGGTGTCCCACTTCTCGTCGTTGAAGTCCAGGCCGCGCATGTCGATGAGCTGCAGGCCGTTGTCGGCGCCGGTGGTGGGCATAGAGGCAGAAGAATCCTCGTGGTCTTGCCAGTTGTACTCCACGAACTCGATGCCGCAAGAAGAGGCGTCCTTGTCCTTTGCGGCCTCGGGGAAGGTACCCTTGAAGTCAGAACGCGAGAAGAGCTCGCAGTTCTTCTCCATGTACTCGGTGAGGTCGGCAAACTGGTTCTCGAGCTTGGTGCCGGTGACGTCGTCGGTGTCGTAAGTCTTGGCGCTAACGGTAGCGGTCACAGAGTCCACCACGGTGTGCGAGTCGGTGCGCAGGCTAATCACGTACTCGCCCTCGTCCAGCACGTAGGCGCCCTTCTCGGAACTCCAAGAGGCCATCTGCCGCACGGGGAACTCAAGCTCAAGGGTCTGGGACTTACCGGGCTCAAGCAGGTCGGTCTTGGCAAAGGCGCCCAGAACGACCGCGGACTTCTCGGTTGCGCCCTTGGTGTAGGGGGCGGTGTAGTAGATCTCCACGACGTCCTTACCGGCCACGTCGCCGGTGTTGGTGACGGTCACAGTGGCGGTCACGTTGTCGCCGGTCACACCCGCGACGTCCAGCGTCTGCGAGAAGGTAGTGTAAGACAGGCCATAGCCAAACGGGAAAACGACGGCCTCGTCGTAGTTGAAGCCGGCGTAGTTGCCGTTGGCCGCCTCGACCGCCGCGGTCTCGTAGTAGCGGTAGCCCATGTAGATGCCCTCTTTGTACTCGACAAAGTAGGCGGTGCCGTTAGAGGCGGTGCTGGTGGAGTTGCTGGTGTAGTAGCCCGAGACGTCGGTGTAGTTCTTGCCGCCAAAGTTACCAAAGGTGGGGTCGGCGGTGAAGTCGGCGGGCCAGATGTCGGTGGTGCGGCCAGAGGGGTTGACCGCGCCGGTCAGGAGCTGGCCCACGGCGGTGGCGCCGGTGGCGCCCAGCGAGCCCACGCACAGGATGGCGTCGGCCGCGTACTCGCCGCTCATCAAGGGGCCCATCTCAAGCGGGGTCGACGCGTTGACCAGGACAACCACCTTGCTGCAGTTGGCCTTGGCAGCCGCAAGAACGCTCTTCTCCTCAACGGTGAGCTCAAGCTCGTGCTGGCCCTCGACGTAGTTGGCCGTCTCATCGTTGGCGGTGAACTTCTCGGACACCCCGGAGTTCAAGTCACCGAGAAGGTCGCGGGAAAGGTCACCGCCCTCGCCGCCGCCGCGGCCGATGACCACGACAGCCGTGGTGCCCGAGATGGAGGCCTGGGCGTCAGACGAATAGGCGCTCCAGGGAATCTCACCGATGTAGTAGCTGGCGGTGGAGGGGTTGTCCATCGTGATCTCGGCCTTGGGGTAGTTGCTGTAGGCACCGGCGATGAACTGGTAGGCGGTCTCGTTGACGCTGAGGCCCGAGGCGGCAATGCCGTCGTGGAGGTTCACGCAGGAGCTGGCGTCAACGGTGCCCGAGCCGGCGCCGCCGTAGATGGGGTCTGCGGCGTAGCGGCCAAGCAGGCTGATTTCTGCGCCTGCGGCCAAGGGCAGCGTGCCGTCGTTCTTGAGCAGGACGGCGCCCTCGCCCAGGAGCTCGGGCACGAGCTTGTTGGCCTCTTCGGTGGCCTTGGCGCGGCCGCGGAACTGGGC
>CAVDXJ010000050.1:0-8311 GCA_963612765.1 Oscillospiraceae bacterium | reverse complement strand
GGAAGAAGTTGCGCTCGATAAATTTGCCGGGAAGGAATGCCGTGAACATCCAGATTTTTGGGACCAAGAAGAGCTTCGACACCAAGAAGGCGCAGAGGTGGTTCAAGGAGCGGCGCATCAAGTTCCAGTTTATCGACCTGCGCGAGAAGGAGATGAGCAAGGGTGAGCTGCGCGGCGTGGCGCAGGCCGTGGGCGGCATCGACGCCCTGGTGAACCCGGATGCCAAGGACGAGGAGGCCCTGGCTCTCGTACAGTACCTGGCAGAAAGCCAGCGCTTTGACAAGCTGCTGGAAAACCAGCAGCTCCTGCGCGAGCCCATCGTGCGCAATGGGAAGCGGGCCACCGTAGGCTATGCGCCCGAGGTCTGGGCAACCTGGGAATAAGGCCGCGACTAATTTTTGTCCGGCAGAGCGGGTATCCTAACGAGCATCTAGTTTAAGGAGGCCGCAATGGCAGAGATTCAGTGCCCGCACTGCGGGAAGAGCTTCACCGTCGACGAGTCGCAGTACGCCAACATCGTCAAGCAGGTCCGTGACAAGGAATTTGAGAAAGAGCTAGCAGAGCGCCTGCACCTGGTCGAGCAAAAGAACGCCTCGGCCTTAGACGCCACCGTTGCCAAGACGCGCGAAGAGAGCCGAGACGAGCTTGAGTCGCTTCGCCAGCAGCTCGCGCAAGCGCAGCAAAAGGCCGCTGTGCAGGTGGCCGAGCTTCGCCAGACCGCCCAGGCCAAGGAGTCGGAGCTAACCCAGGCCGCGCAGGCAAAGGAGGCCCAGCTTCGTCAGGAGGCCCAGGAGCTGCGCGCCAAGCTCGAGCGTCAAGCTAACGAGCGCCAGGCTCAGGACCAGACCACTATCGCGTCTTTGAAGGCCAAGCTCGAGGAGGCCGACAGGTCCTTTGAGGTCCAAAAAGAGCTGGCGGTCCAGAAGGCCGTGGGCGACAAGGATGTCCAGATCACGACCTTGAAGTCCCAGGTTGCTGCGGCAGAACTCGAGAAGAAGCAGGTCGAGGCCAGCCTTAAACAGCAGCTAAGCGAGAAGACCGCCTACAAAGACCAGGTCATCCGCGACAAAGAGGACGAGATCGAGCGCCTTCGCAACCAGCGCAGCCGCCTTTCGGTCAAGCTCATTGGCGAGACCCTGGAACAGCACTGCGAGATGGAGTTCAACCGCGTTCGCATGATGGCCTTCCCGCACGCCGAGTTCCACAAGGACAACGAGGTCGTTGACGGCACCAAGGGCGACTACGTCTTCCGCGAGATGGATGAGTCCGGCGTCGAGATCGTCTCGATCATGTTCGATATGAAAAATGAGGACGACAACTCTACTAACCGCAAGAAGAACGAGGATCACCTGAAGAAGCTCGACAAGGACCGTCGTGACAAGGGCTGCGAGTACGCCGTGCTTGTCTCTACCTTGGAGCCCGAGAGCGACCTCTACAACTCGGGCATCGTCGACGTCTCGTACCTGTACCCCAAGACCTACGTCATTCGCCCGCAGTTCTTCTTGCCGCTTATTTCGCTGCTGAGAAACGCCGGTTTAAACGCCGTATCTGCCCGCCAAGAGCTTGCCGAGATTCGCCAGCAAAACATCGATATCACGAACTTCGAGGCGAAGCTCGAGGAGTTCAAGGACGGTTTTGGCAAGAACTACGAGGCGGCAAACAAGAAGTTCAACCTTGCTATCGATGAGATCGACAAGTCCATCGACCACCTGCAAAAGGTCAAGGACGCGCTTTTGATGTCCGAGAGGCAGCTGCGCTTGGCCAACGACAAGGCCGATAAACTCACCGTCAAGAGGCTCACCCGCGGCAACCCCACCATGAAGGCGATGTTTGCCGAGGCAGAGAAGGGCGAGCCGGAAGAGTAACGGGTTTCATTTGCTGTGTTTACCGAAAGTACGCAAAGATTGCCTGTCACGGACGGTGCGTACGGCGAGAACAGCGGCACATATGATAAGAACGACGCCTCCCGCGATACGGACGGCGTCTTCTATCTCGGGAAGCGATGGTCCTTTGCGGTCGTTGCTTCCCGTTTCTGTGGCGCTGGTAGGGGCTTCCTGCGCTGCCGAGACTTCCTCGTTTGCGGCGTCATCCTCATTGCTGCGCTCGCACTCCACGACGTAGCGGCTGGCAGTTGATCCGTAGGGGTGGCAGGTAATCAGCGTCAAAAGGTCACAACCTTGTTGGATTCCCACGGCTGCCGTGTCGGAAGGGTCTATTACTTTGGTCCCCACCACGGTATAGGTAAGCGTCTCCCAAAGTGTGATGACATACACCTTGTCTCCAACCGAGAGCTTCTCGATGTCCCTAAACATCATTGAGGGAGACCCGTATCCTCGATGAGCCGCTATCACGCAGTTGCTTGTGGTCTCACCCAGCGGGGCGGAGGAACCCTCAACTACGGTGGCGCCGCGCTTTAAATGCTCTTTTGTCGACCCCAAATAGAGCGGCAAAGAACTGCTCATTGCGGGGATCTGGATATAGCCGATAAGCCCGTCCTCTAAGCCGCGCGACCCAAACTCGTTGATTGCGTCCGTGAAGCTAAAGGGGTCCGATGAAATACCGATAGAGCCAGATAGTACCTGCTGGTTGTAACTTTCCAGCCAATCTCGAAGCTCGCCCAGGGAGCTGTCGAGAGACTCGTCCGGCGTCTTTTCCTTTATGTCGCTGTTTACCTGCGCGACCTTTGAAATCTCTTCATCCATGTCATGCTGGGCAAAGGCGCCTTCGATAAGGGGCGCAAAGAGGAGCGCCGCTCCCACAAGCAGCAGGATTAGCCCCACGACGTCAAGCCAACGCGCTCTTCTCGTCTGGTAATGCTTCATCTTGCGCCTCCCCGTATACCCTTGCTCCTGCGTGCTTTTATCAGACGCACGATAAGCAAGACGATGAGGATAGCAAGCGCGAGCAGAACTCCCATAAGGAACGGCGAGATGCCACCGTCCGCGATGTCCTGCGCAAATAGGGGAGTGGACTGTTTGTTTGCCTTGCGCTCGATCCAGTCCTGGGGGATATCGCAACGCTTGGCGTGGACAAGCAATCGGTGTGAGTTCACCCCGTAGGGAGTGCATGTCACAAGCGTGATCAGGTCCTCGCCTTCGACCACGCCAAGGCTCGTGGTCTCGTCTGGCAAGACGACCTCGGTCGAGTTCACCTCGTAGGCATGTTCTTCTCCCAGCACCTGGATGACAAAGTAGTCGCCTACCTGTAGCTGGTCGAGCCTATCGAAGATGACGGCAGAGGGAAGACCTGTATGTCCCGCTAAAACGGCGTGCGTGGAAGCGCCGCCTACGGGAAGCGACGTGTTGGTGACGTGGCCCACCGCATGGTTCATGGCGTCACCTTCGGTGCCGTGCGTGATTGAGAGATTGACGCCAATGGCCGGAATTGAGATGGTCCCCATCACCCCGTCGCCGGCGAGATTGAGGCAGCTCAGGTACTCCTCGTTACTGGCGCCCTGCTCGTAGTTGGGGTCAAACGGGTCGATGACATACGTGCTGCCCGCAAGAAGCCTCGCGTTGTAATCTTTGGCGGCCTGCATATAGGCGCTTAAGTCTTCTGCAGGAGTCTCTTTAACGACCTGCTCCTGGGACTCGATGACCTTTTCCTGCTCAACTCGGTTAAGGTAGTCGCTGGCAATCGGATAGGCAATCATCAAAGTGCCTACCAGCACAAGGAGCAACGCGGTCAAAATCCCAACCCTGCGTTTGCGCGGGATTCTCTTGGCGTGTTTTTTCGAGCGCCGTCGAATTATCGTCTTGTGTTGTGCGGGGTAATTCATCTTCATCTCCACCTCAAAAAGGGGGAAGGGGCAAAAGCCCGCTTCCCCCGTATGTCTCTGTGGCTCGGTTATGCTGCGATTGTGAGACCGGACGTGGTTCTACTCCTGGTTGCGACGACGGTTCGCGAGAAGGGCTGCGGAGCCACCAACAACCAACAGGATGCCGCCTGCGGTGAGGGCAACGGTGCCAGCGCCGCCGGTGCTGGGCAGCTCGCCGATCTTGGGGTCGACCTTCTTGCCCTCGTCGGTGAAGTTGACCTCGACAACAGTGGTGGTAGCCGCCGAGTCACCGGTGCAGGCGGTCTTGCTCAGGGTGACGTCGAACTCCTTGATAGCCTGGTAACCAGAAGGAACGCCGGTCTCCTTCACGTGATAGGTACCAGCCTCAAGACCGTTGACGTGGACATAGCCGTTGGCGTCAGAGACGACCTTGCCGTCGGTGTGGAGCACGCCTGCGGCATCGATGTACGTGACCGCATTGCCCTTCTCATCGGTCACCGTGAACTCGGCGCCCTTTAGACCCTTGGTCTCGTCGTCGGCGCCAACCTTCAGGAAGTAGAAGCCGTAGGTCTGGTCCTCGGTGTCGGTCTCGGGAGTCTTCACGTCCTCGGAGTCATAGGGGTTGGGGGTGAAGGTGCCGTAAACCTTGTTGCCAACCTTACCGGTCACATTGTTGATGCTCGTGATCTTGGCACTGTAGTTAATGATGACGCTGGCACCAGGGCTTTTAAGGATGTAGGCCTTGGTAAAGGAAACGGTGTAGCCGCCATCGGTGTTCCAGGTCAAGGTGTAGTCCTTGTCAGCGCCCTCCTCCAGCGTGGTCCCGCCGTTCTCCACGACCAGGGTGCTGTGGTCGATCTCAAGGCCGGAGTCCGGAACGTCAGTGATGGCGTAGATGGCATGAATAGCGTCTGCGGGGTAGTTGGGCAAAGTGCCGCTGACCTCAAACTGAGCCGTGTCGCCAACCGAGTAACCGTCGGTTGAGTCGACCTTGCTTTGGGTGTCGGGATCGATAATCTTTTTCTCGGGCGAGGGGACGTCAAGGGACTTGGCTTTGGTGTCAGCGAGCACGCGGGTCACGTAGTTACCCTGGCCGTTGATATCGGGCGTGGCGTTGACGAGCATGGTCTGATAAACCTTGGTGTTGCCGCTTTCGGTGGTGACGGTGACCAGCCAATAGCCGGAGTCGAGGGTCAAGGTTGCCTTGCCGTCGGTGCCGGCGACGGCACTCGTGGTCTTCGTCGAGTTCTGGACGACGATGCTCGCGATGGCGTTTGCGACCTCGCGCCCGTCGGTTTTTGCAGAGATCTCTTCGGCGGTGTCGTACGCGTCCGGCAGCCCGTTGACCTTAGAGATGAAGGTCAGGTTGTTGTTGGCGTCGATGTCGGTATCGAAGATCTGATAGGCGTGCGCCACGTCCTTGGGGTCGATGCCCGTAACGGTGAATGTCGAGTCGGCGACATCGGTGGTCGACGACCCTGCCAGAGCGACGCCCGAGGGGGCAACGAGGCTGGCTGCAAGAAGCGATGCGAATACGGCCTTGGCCGCTTTGTTCGCGTGACCCTGCTTGTACATTTCTTTCTCCTTCCAAAGCAATGCTTTGTCTTTATCTTCAACCGAGCCGATCTCGGTGAAAAAGCCTTTAGGCTTGTTGCTTAACCTGCTTACTAAGAGCCACCAATCCAATGGCGAGAAGTGCTGCACCTGACGCGAGAAGAAGCGCGATGCCAGGTCCGCCCGTTGCGGGCATGTCGGGGATTGGCTTGTCTGCCACGGTGATCGTGTTGGGGGTGTTGGGGGCTTGCATATTCGAACCATCGGCCGCGCCAACCTGGATCATGTTGTCATCGCTGCCGCCTGCCTGGCCTTTCACGTCAAAGACATCGATGCGGTAGACCGTGGAGTTGAGCTCGTAACCAGAAGGCGTGAAAGTTTCCTTGAGGTAGTAGGTGTCAACGGTGAGCTTCTCAAAAACATCCTTGCCGTCTTCTCCGGTTGTGATTTCGCCGACTTTATTGGCGTCGAGAAGGTCACTCGCCTGGTCGAACTGGCCGTCTCCGTCATCCCGGTACAGGGCGAACTTAGCCCCCTTTACCGGATTACGGTTATCCGAGGCATCGACCTTGAGAAGCGAGACGTCTGTCTTTACCCGTTCGTTAACGATGGTCGGGGTGTTGCCGGCGATCATCGCGTGGTTGGCATCGGTGATGGTCGAGGAGGTAAGAGAGCCGGAATTGCTCGTGTAGCATAGGTCGAACGTCAGGGTTCGGTTGGCCTCTGAAGGAAGAATGTGACCCAAAGGCGCCGCCGTTTCCACAAGCGTGTAGGTGCCCCAGGGCAGGGAGTCTGCTGTCACAAGGCCGTTGGAATCCGAGACAAGGTTATCTGCCACCAGGTCGGTGTGGCTTACGCCAAAAGAATCCGTCCAGGTTCGCGTTAGCTTAAAGACGGCGCCAGCAATAGGCGTGGCAACCTCGTTGGTCTTAAGCGCCTGGAGGTCGTAAAGAATGCCTTTGACCTCGGGTTTGGGGAAATCGACCGAACCGGATTTGTAGGTGGTACCACCGTCGACGCTATAGTTGTAGTTAAGCGTCGCCTGGTTGTTGGTGAGATACGAATTGGTTACGGTAGACGGGTCGTATGAGCTCGCAAAGTCGCCGGTCTGAGTGTTAAGGCGAATCCGATAGGTGAGGGAAGCCGCGCCGTAGAGCCATTTACGTTGAGTGACCGTGACTTTGGTCACTGCGCCGTCGGCATTGGTCTCGGTAACGACTACCGGGTCCTCGTATACCTCGGTGTAATCCGTGCTGTATTGAGGAGTCCAGGTCAGAGTGCGGGAGGCGTCGTTGTAGTTCGCCGTTCCGCCGTTGGCGGTGGCGCCACCGATGTACTCAACGCCGTCGCCCATGACGTCGGTGACAGAAGTTAGCCTCGTGGGGTCGCCCCATTTTTTCTGTCCTTGAATGGCTTTGTTGATCAGATCATAGGCTTCTTGGGTCAGCTGAAGTTCATTCGTGCTATCTTTGCTTATCTTGATCCCCATAATGATCCACTCTTTACCAGCATCGGCTCCGAGCAAATCACCAATATCTAGCAAAATGGTGACATTGTTGGCTTGCGACCAATAAAGCGTAACGTTCTCGGCAATCGTTCTTCCCTGAGGATCCTTGATGCTGAATACACCCTTGTTTCCTCTTAGATCCGTGGTGCCGCTAACTTCCACATCCATCGTGCCCTTGCTGTCGGGCGTAGCCTGACCCACTACATAACCACCGTTGGCATAGCCATTCGAAGTTGTAGCCTCATAAGGTGCGTTCTTGAAGAACGAGTAGTAGTCGGTCAGCTGAGTCGACGTCGCGCTCGTATCTACTGAGAGATGCACGATGAACTCATCTTCGACCTCGGTGGGCTCAACCGTTTTGGTGACGCGAACCTGGCTTTCGTCGTCGCCGTCATCTGATGCGACGAAGCCGTAGTTGATCAGGTCGCTCGCTTTAATGCCCTGGCTGGTCGTGTGGCTTGCGTCGTAGGCCCCGCTCACGATTTGCCAGCCGTTGTTGCCGGTCTCGGTGGCCTGCGCTTGGCTTAGACCAAGAGGAAAACTGCTTACGGCCAAGACCAGGCTAAGGGTCGCCGCCAGACCTGCGGCTAAATGTCGCTTTGCGGCTTGCGAGGGTCTTATCGCTTTTGCATTCGTCATTGTTTGTATGTCCTATGGCTATGCGGCGTTCAAAATCGAGGCCAAGGCGGGTGAGGTGGGGCCCGCCTTGGCTGGATATCATTTATGCATAGCCGTAGTGACACTTCTTAGAGTCGCTGTGACACATAAGAGGCGTTGTGACCAGGGTAAATAGGTTCGTGGCTCATGTAGGGCAAAGAAAAGAGCCCCTTTACGAAAGGGGCTCTTTGTAATCAAATTAGCGTAGTTTTTAGTCGATTCTTATGTACTCCGACCAAGAATATTCTGGCAGCAACGCGTCGGTGGGCGCAAAGACGCCGTCGCGGTAGTCGTAATAGTCGCAGTTTATGAACTCGGGGATAATGCGTCGTGCCCCGCGGTCGCTTTCGATGATGTAGTCGATGCCGTATTTTTTGAGCTCGGCCATCAGGCGCGAGGCGATCTTGCGGTAACGCGCCCGCGAGGTGTCGTCGGGCTCGCATTCCCACAAAGACGTGATTGCCTCGCGAGTGCTGAGAAAAGCACCGCGCTTCTCAATAAGAAGGGCCAAAAGTTCGCGCCCCTTCTCGCAGCGGATATGGATGGCCTCCCCATCGACCGTTAGGCTAAAGGAGCCAAAGAGCCTTGCCATGATATCTTTTCTATCTGCGACGGCCGCTGAGCAAAATCCTACGCCCATTGCCTTGAAGTCATTGTTGAGGCAAAGGAAGTACTTGTTGCTCGAGATAGGCACGATGACCATCGTGACGGCATGTCTGTCGTTGTCTTTTGCGTGCATCTCGAAGTCGAGCTTGTTGGGGGCAAGGCTTGTCGCACCCGTTGTTGCTGGTCGGGCCAATGCCTTGCGGTAGAAA
>CAVDXJ010000049.1:0-8328 GCA_963612765.1 Oscillospiraceae bacterium | reverse complement strand
GGGCTGGCGATGCCGGGTCCTCGACAGCTGCGCCCGCCCCGGCCGCTACGACCACAACCTCTACCTCGCCCAACGCCACCGGGACCTCCTCCGGCAACTCATCGTCAACCAGCGTCACGGCCGTCGACGACCTGCCGCTGGAAATCGCCGAGACTGGCTGGTCCATGGACTCCCAGGGCTACGTCCACTACGCCTGCGGTCTTCTCGATACAAGCGACGACACCCTTGTTGAGCTGCCCGGCGTTCAAATTGTGGGCTACGCTGCAGACGGCAACGTCCTGTTCACCGACGAGCTCGGCCCCAGCGTGTGCCTGCCCGGGGATACGACGTATGTGACGAGCTTGAGCGACTGCGGCGGCACCTTGCCCGACCGTGTCGAGTTCACGTTGAAGGCAAACGTCGCCACCCGCTTGCGCCAGGTCACAGACCCGGTGACCTTCTCCGCCTCTACCGTCAACGTGCGCAAGGGCGATTACGGCGCCGTGACCTTTACCGGAACGTATGATATACGCGGTTCGCAGGAGAGCCTGGATGGACTGTCCAGCTACGCGAACTCGACCCGCATCACGCTGATCTTGCGCGACGAGGCCGGCAACATCGTCTACGGCGACAGCACGCATCAGTACAGCCTGGTCATCGGAGAAAACCAGCCCTTTAGCATCCGCAGCACCGACCTGCCCGCCTTCGCCACCGCCGAGGCGCACGTCAGCGCTAGCTAGCAGCGTTTCTCAAGAAGAAAATCTCGAAAAGCCGGAATGTCGAAGGCTATGATGCCGCGGCCTCTTTCGCCAATTACTCCCTGGTCAAGCAGGCGCCGCTTGTATTGGCTGGCGTAGCCGCTCGATACGCCCATGCGCTTTGCCACCTCAGAGATGCGGCTTTCGGCATGGTCATCGAGCATTGCGTCGAGGAACTTGAGGTCGCCGTCGGAGAGTTCACGGTACGTTGTCTCCAAGATGCGGTTGCGCATCTCGAGGCGAGCAAGCTTGGAACCCGTGTCGACGGCTGCTTTTGTGATGATACCCTCATCGCCGGCGGCATCCCAGACGCGATAGCCGACGAGCTGCATCATGAAGGGGAAGCCGTCGATTGAGGCTACCGCTTCTTCCAAGGCGTCGTCGGTGATGGTTCGGCCGCCGCCTTCAATTGTTTTAAGAAGGGCGTCTGCAATCTCGTAATCCGGGATTCTTCCCAGCTGGTGCTGCTGGGAGCGTCGCAGGAAAGACACTGAGTCGTCACGCAGCAAAGCCGAGACCTTGTAGGGGAGACCCGCCATGAGAAGGGCTGTCTTTCGACCTTCCCGCACAAAGTGCTGGTATACAGAGGCAAGCTGCAGCATCTCCTCGTTGCTGACGTCTACCTCGTCGATTGTGATGAGAAGACCGATGTCGAACTTTTCGAGCTGCTTGAATAGCGAATTCATGCGGCTTCGCCAGTTGCCCTTCTCGGCATCTTGGTATTCCCAATCTAGCCCAACGCCGCCGATACTGAAGCCTTTAAGGCGGGCGCCTTGGTGATGGCTGATAAAGTCCGACGCGGCCTCATTCGAGCGTTCGATGATGTCTTCAAGCATTCCGGGCATGGACGAGACGTTCGCAGAAATCCAGCCATGGGCTAGGGCGGCCTGGGACAAATAGGTTAACAGGGCGGTCTTTCCTGTTCCGCGCGCCCCGGTGAAGATGGTGGAAAGATTTGGGTCGCCGGGTCCGTTGTCGAAGGCGCCCTCGATGTCTTTTAGGATTTGCTCGCGCCCGGCCATGAAAGGCGGCACGCTGCCGAAGGATGGAGTGAAGGGATTCTTGGTCATGGGAGCCTCCGCGACTTAGCTTGAGAGCATCCTTACTTTTGCAAATTTTGGCTTCCTTTGCAAGTTTTGGCTATTTTTGGAACTTTTGGCAATTGTCTTCTACCTGGGGAAACCTTGCGATGAAGGCGGTGTTGAGCTTATCTTGCGCTTGAGAATGGCCTTGCCGTCTTTTCGCAGGGCTTGAAATTAATGCGGAATGCTACACTTATTTCAAGAAAAAAGTGTCGTTTGCTGCATTAATTTCAAGTTTGGGGTTCAAATGGCTGGGTTCGAGAGGGATATTAACCAAAAGCTCCGTGCTTGGAAGGCGTCTCCTTCACGTAAGCCGCTCGTTCTTCTCGGCGCTCGTCAGGTTGGGAAAACCTATGCCCTTAGAGCTTTCGCCGCGGCGGAATACGACTCGTTGGCGTACGTCGACTTTAGTCGCGATGTCGATGCGGCGGCGCTTTTTGACGGTTCTCTTTCCCCTGCGCAGCTTGTTGCAAATCTCAGTGTCTATCTGCGAATGGACATTGATGCGGAGAAGACCCTTATCGTGTTTGATGAGGTGCAGCAGTGCGAGCGCGCGCTTACTTCTCTCAAGTATTTTTGCGACGAGGGGCCCCAGTACAACGTTGCGGCAGCTGGAAGCTTGCTCGGAGTGCAGATTCACCGTGAGAACTACTCGTTTCCCGTTGGTAAGGTCGACTTGCTCAACCTGCACCCCATGAACTTCAAGGAGTACCTGCTGGCACGTGGAGAGGGCCGCCTTGCCGATGCGATTGCCTTGGCGTACGAGCGGCCAAGCTCGCCGTTTGCGTTGCATGATAGGGCGATGGAACTTGTGCGCGAGTACGAGTTAATCGGCGGCATGCCCGAAGTGGTTGCAGAATTTATATCGGCAGGCGCTACGGGAAATGCGGCCATCGATGCCGCGCAAAAGAAGCAGACGGAGATTTGCGTGGCTTATGCTGCGGATATGGTCAAGTACGCCGACGAGGCAGACGCCCCGCGGATTCTGGCGGCGTGGAACAGCCTACCAAGGCAGCTGGCCAAAGAGAACCACAAGTTTCAGTACAAGGAGATTCGTTCTGGTGCACGCGCCTATCAGTACCAGACCGCGCTTGAATGGCTGTGTTCTGCGGGTATCGCCGAGCGTTGCCTGCGGGTCACGGACGCGCAGGCTCCTCTCGCCACCTTTGCCGAGGACGCGAACTTCAAGTTGTACGGCGCCGACACGGGCCTGCTTTCCTGCCGCTTTGAGGCGCGGCCAGAAGACCTTCTCCCCGCCGACAACAAAGCCTCGCACTTCAGGGGAGGCGTCGCGGAGAATTACGTCTTCCAACAGCTGCGCTCAAGCGACGCGTCGCTGTATTACTGGGGCACCGCAAGTCGCCACGAGGTCGAGTTCATAGCACGCAAGAAGACGGGCGAGATTTGTCCCATCGAGGTCAAGTCGGGCAAGAATGTTCGCTCGACGAGCTTGCGAGAGTTCGCAAAGAGCTACGACATCGAGAAAGCATACCGCCTAAGCAGCCGAAACTTTGGTGTGGAGGGCGGCGTTGTGAGCATTCCGCTGTACGCCGCCTGGTTCCTGGGCGAAGAACTGCGGTAGCAGCGTTACAAGCCGAGAATCTGCTTTTTCTTGGCGCCGAACTCCTCCTGAGTGAGGACGCCCATATCAACGAGTTCCTTGAGCTTCTTGAGGGTTTCGAGCTGTTCGTCGAGGGATGGGGCGGGCCCGGATGGGCTCGGTTCCGATGTGGTTGCAGCTTCGGTTGGTTGTACGGCAGGTTGGGGCGCGACACCCGTCTGCACCTGCGACGCGTTCTGAGGGTTGAGCCCGCTGGCGAACCCAAGACCGAAGAGCATGCCTCCGCCCTCGCCCAAACCACGATCGCGAACGCCCTCGGCGATCATCTGCTGGGCGGCCATATTGCCCGCCTGCGTAGAAATGCCCTCGTAGGCAGCAACGTCCATCTTCTTCTCGGAATAGCGGCGCACCAGCTCACGCGATTCGTCGGAGAACTCGATGTTCTCGATGGCCAACCCGCAAAGGCGGATGCCAAAGCGTTCTTCCCAGGTCCCCGCGTTGGCTTCCTCGCATCTGATTTTCTCGGCTATGGCGTCGGCTTGCGAGGGCAGCTGCGAGATGCGGTACTCGGAAGACAGCGAGTTTGCGGCGACGATAAACGAGTGGAGGAACTCGGCGACCAGCTGCTTTCTTGTCTCTAGCTGGTTGAAAGAGTAGCTGCGCACGTTGGGCGGCACAAAATTGCGGATGAACTTGGCGGCGTCGACGACTTGGATGCTAAAGAGGCCGTATGAATAAACTTCGAGGTCGGTCCCGTAAAAGAGGTCGTTGTACGTTAACGGGCCGCGCGTGCCGAACTTAATGCCGCGCAGTTCGCGCAGGTTAACGAATGAGACTCGTTTGTCGTCGGGGGTCATACCCGAGAACCCGATGCGCTGCGCGGTTTGGCTAAAGACGGTCTTCAAGATGCCGCTTTCCTCGCGGCTTTGGCGGTCAAAGACGCTGAGCTGGCCGTTTCGATACTCGTAGCCGCCCGGAGTAGTGATAATTTCCTCGATGCCCGATTGGCTAAAGATAAAAGCGGCGGTATTCTCGGGCACATAAATTATCGAACCATTCGACAGGACGTTGTCGAGCCCGTGGTTGTAGCCATAGCCGTCCTGCGTGGCCTTGCGCACGCCTGGCGCAACAGCGGTGCGCTCGTCGAACGGCGCCGCGGTGACGATGTCTTTCCATTGGTCGGCCAGCGTGCCCGCAAAGGAGTCGAATGCTGCGTCGATAATTCCCATCTTCGTCTCCTAACGGCTTAAAGAGTTTGTTTGGTTCCGCAGTAATCGCAGGTCACGATGCTTCCCGGCGCCCCCGTCAAAGGAGAGTGGCAGCCTGCGCATTTAATTGAGGCTTTTGGCTTGACCTTGACTTTTGCGGGTTTTGCGGCTGCCGCCGACTGCGAGACCGACTTTGAGACCGCCACGGCCTCTCCGGCCAACGCGCCTATGAGGTCGCCGAACCCGTCGATCGCGTCGCCGACCTCGCTGGGAAGGGGCGTCTCGTCGGTGTCGATGCTGTCCAGGTCGCCGACGATGGCACACTTGATGGCATTGGCCCAGCGCCTGGCCTCGCGCTTCTCGTTATTGGGAAAGCGCAGGGTCACGGCCTCTTCCTCAAAGACGACCTGCAGGACGTAGGTGTCTTTCTTCTTACCGAGAAAAGCCTGCGGCACGCCATCGTTGCAGATGATTGCGTCTAGAGGGCAACGTTTGAGAAAGCGCTGAGAGGAGAAGAGCCCTGTCGAGACCTCGTTGACGAGGATTAAGTTTTTGTTGGTAAGCGCCACCTCTTCGAGCGTCTCGCTCTCTTTGCCGCAGATGAGTTCTACTCCCTCGCTGTGCATGATGAGAACCTCGCCGCGGCTGAGGTTGTACTCGTTGTCCATGGTTCCTCCCCGGAAACGAAATCGCTGGTAACCATGGTAGAAAGCAGCCGGAATAATTCATCAGTTGTCAACTGAATTCGTTGCTAGATTCAGCTGGCAACTGATGAAACGCTCGTGGCGACTTCTCAAAATGGGTCTACTTTCAGTTTGTTTTAAAAGGGAGAAAGGATTCTCATGGATTGGGAAGTTGCGGGTGGAAACGCCCAGAGCGATAACAGCAGCTCGTCTTCGCCGATGCCGCCCAAGCGCAAGGGTGGCAAGATGAAGAAGTGGGTCATTGCCGTCTTGGTCATCGCAATTTTAGTAATTGTTGGCAAGGTGAGCAGCTGCATCAAAGATCAGCCCAAGAGCCTAACCTGGCCCACGACCGGTCTTGCGACCATGTTGCCCGAGCCGCCCACTAAGAAGGGCGAGGTGAGCACTGACTCGGATTCCAGGTTCAGCGCGGATATCGAGAAATGTTCCGAGGACCAGTACAAGGCTTATGTTGAGAGCTGCAAGGCCAAGGGCTTCACGGAGGAGGCGAACAGCCTGACTACGTCATATGAGGCGTATACAAGTGAAGGCTATAAGCTTTATCTCACGTATTGGTCGTCCATGAATAAGATGTCGGTGATGCTGGACGCACCGATGCAAATGGGTACTCTGACCTGGCCGACGAGCGGTGCCGGCGCGAATGCTCCTGTTCCCGTTTCGACCAAGGGCAAGGTATCCAGTGACACCTCTACTGCGTACGCCGCTTACGTAGGCGACACGGATACCGCTGCGTACAGCGCATATGTTGACGCCTGTATTGCTGCTGGGTATACCGTTGACTACAAGAGGGGCGACACTTCCTTTAGCGGCGACCGTGCCGACGGGGCTCACATTAGCGTTTCCTACGAGGGCTTCAACAGGATGAAGGTGTCCGTCGACATTAGCAAGGTAAGCACCGTGGCCGAGGCTCCCGCGGAATCTGCTACCGAGGCCGCCGCCCCGGTGCAGGAAACCGCCCCCGCTACCGAGTCTACGCCTGCGACGAGCGGTGACAACGCGGACTTCCGCCAGTTCGTTGACGAGTACGAGGCCTTCATGAACAGCTACTGCGACTTCATGGAAAAGTACAATAGCTCCTCGAACACCGCGTCCATGTTGCTTGATTACACCAAGATGGCGGCTCAGTACACCGAGTGGGCCCAGAAGTGGGCGGACTACGATACCAGCGGTGTCTCTGCTGACGATCTTGCCTACTACACCGCCGCCAACCTGAGGGTTGCTGATCGTTTGTCAAAGATCCAGTAGGTCATTTCTTAAGATTGCTCGATAAGCGCCGGGGAACAAAGAGTTTCCCGGCGCTTTTTGTTAGTTCTCAAATCAAAAAGTACGAAAATGGGGACCAGTCTGACGACTTGGCGAGTAGACGGCTCTTTCGCCTTCCCACGACCTGCGGTTTTGTTGGCGAAAAGGCGCGGCTACTCGTCGAAGTCCAGGACTGGTCCCCAATATCGTAAAAAATGATTAGGGGTCGCTAGTCAAAAAGCACGATAGTTGGGACCAGTTGAGCGACTTGGTGGGTAGACGCCGTCTTTGACTCTCCGTGACCTGCGGTTTTGTGAGGCGGACGGTGGCGTCTACTCAGCTAATGCTGATACTGGTCCCAACTATCGTAAAAACGCGTGAGGTGCGACTGATAAGCGCTTGCTAAGCGGTCGCCGCGGCTGCTTCGGAGAGGCGAAGGCTGGCGAGAAGGGCCTCGAGCTGGCTGCCGCAGCGGCTGGCGACGGTACTGGCGCAGTCGGCGGTCGTGCCGCGGCGGATTCCGGCGTCCAGCACCTTGCGCTGCGCGCCAAAGTCGCCGGCGGCCATCATGCGAAAGACCTCGGCAGTGATCAGCGCGTCGTCAAGCGCGCGGTGCGCATGGAGGCTGTCGCTGGAAATCCCGCACCAGTCGGCCGCCTCTACCAGGTTGACCTGACGCCCGCGAATGCCAATGAGCCGCGGGTAGAGCCGCTGAATGTCCATCCAACGCCTTGGCAGCGCACTCATGTCGATGCCCTTGGCGGCACACTCGGTGCGAATCTGCGCCAAGTCGCTGTCGCTCCAGGTCACGATGCGCGTGCGCCCCTCGCCAACCCATTCAACAAACTCCCCAAGCACAACCTCGAGCGGCCGCGCCTGCACAAGGTCAGCCGCCCCGATGCCCGTAAGTCCGCCCACCGTGCGCGACACGCGATTGGTCTCGTACGGCTTGACCATGCGAGAAAAACGTCCGATCTCGCGCCCACGGGCATCCAGCTTCACCGCTCCAAGTTCAATGATTTCGTGCGCCAAACCCAGCGTGCGCAGTCGCGCAGGAACAGAAGTGAACTCCAGGTCAATCACGACGTTTTGCTCATACGATGCGCTCATCAACAGCTCCTTAGGCCAACCGATACTTACGCGCGCGATAAAAGTAACTAGCCCACCGGACATAAATTGCGCACCGGACTACAATTTTGTTGTTAGGCCGGCGATAAAAGGGGAGAACAATGGCTAACAACATCACGCGCCGGGCGTTCATCACGTCTGCCGCGCTCGCGGCGGCGGGCCTTACCGCCTGCGCTCAGGACAACACCAACCAAAACAACACCACGTCAACGGCCGATTCCACCTCGGGCTCCAAGGAAGCCGAGAAGACCGAGGCTGGCACCGCCTCGACCACCCCGCGCCCCTCGACCTGCGGCCGCCTGCACGCCGACGGCACCAAGCTTGTGGACGAGAAGGGCAACCCCGTCCAACTCAAGGGCTTCTCGACTCATGGCTTGGCCTGGTACGGCCAGTTTGTCGACGAGGCCGGCTTCGCGCAGCTCTCCGGCTGGGGCGCAAACCTGGCGCGCCTGCCGCTTTACACGCACGAATCCGGCGGTTGGTGCACCGACGGCGACCACGACAAGCTGCGCACCCTTCTCGACAACGGCATCAAATATGCAACCGTCGCCGACATGTACGTCATCATCGACTGGCATGTCCTGCAAGAGACCAGCCCTCTTGTCTACCTCGACCAGGCCAAGGAGTTCTGGGACGACATCTCGCGCAGCTACGCCAGCGCCAACA
>CAVDXJ010000048.1:0-8372 GCA_963612765.1 Oscillospiraceae bacterium | reverse complement strand
GCGGCGGGCAGACGGCAGCGGATTCGACGGTGGACGGTAGTGCATCAATTGTGAAAGCATTTCTAATGCATTGTCGTGCAAGCGGGTTATCCTGCGCATATATCTACCTGCTGATAGATTCCTGATAGATTGCTGACAGAAACATTTGATGTTGAAGAATATGTCGTGAGCCACGTCGCTTTGCGCCCATAGCATGAAAGTCTCCCCTATAAATTCGACAAACGAAGGAGACAAGAATGCACAAGAGGCAGCACGGCGGCGCAACGGGTGCCGCAAAGACGCGGCTAAGGGGGTGCGACGCGGGCAAGAAGGCGGGATGCGTGCTCTTGAGCCTTGCTCTTGTCCTAAGCCAGCTTCTCTCGCTGGTCTTTCCCTATAGCGCGGCCGCAGCGGGGACCGGAGACAGGCTGACGCTGAGAAGCGCGGAGCCCATCTTCGACGGGTCGAACACCCATGAGTTCTGGCTGTCGAACGGCAGCCTCGCCTGGTGCGGCGACGTCAACATCGGCCACCCCGCCCTGGGAACCGGCGGCACGGTATACGATGCCTCGCAGGCGACCTACCATGTCGAGCGCGGCGGCGCCACGGCAAACTACACGGCCGCCCAGCTGCGGGCCCTAGACTACCTGGTCTATACCGGAAACACGCAGATCGCAGCCACGATCGGGAGCGACCCGACCGCCTTTGGCATGTACGGGCGCTGGGACACCGGCTGCATGAAGGCCACGGCCGTTGTGCAGGCCGCGATTTGGATGGTGCGCTTCTACCCCGGGGTACCGGATGTCACTGTGGACGGCAACTGGCAGTTCTATGCCGGGGACGGCTCGGGGCAGACCTCCGACGTCTTCTCGCAAGACTGCATCATGCGCGCGTACCTCGAGGCCAAGGCCTACGCCGACGCGGGCGGCGGCAACCCGGCCATCGACGGCTGCGCGCATGTGGTCAAGTGGGACGCGGTAGGCCAGGACATCCTCTTCTTCGCGCCGCCGACGGCCTATGTGAACCTGCGCAAGACGAGCGCCGACGCAGGCACTTCGGGCAACGGCGCATACAGCCTTCAGGGCGCCGAGTACGGCGTCTACGCCGATGCGTCCTGCACCGCCCTTGTGGGCACCCTTACGACCGGCCCGGATGGCAACACCAATACGCTGCAGGTAAACCCCGGCACTTACTACGCCAAAGAGACCAAGGCGTCGGCTGGTTACGAGCTGTGCGGCGAGGTCCACAGCGTGACCGTGGGCTCGGGCGGCACGGCGACCTTCTCATGCGCCGAGAAGCCCGCGCCGGGGCGGCTGAACCTCAAGAAGACGTCGAGCTCGCAGGTCTCGGGCAACGCCAACTACAGCCTGGGCGAGGCCGCCTACGACGTCTTTAGCGACGCCGCCCTCAAGGTCAAGGTGGGCGAGCTTACGACGGATGCCCAGGGCAACTCAAACGAGCTCGAGGTCCTGGCCGGGACCTACTACGCCAAGGAGACCCGCGCCAGCGCCGGCCACGAGCTGTGCCGCGAGGTCCACAAGGTCGACGTGGCGCCGGGAGCCGTGGCCACCTTTAACTGCACCGAGAAGGCGCAGGCCTCTCCGCTGACCCTACAAAAGCAATCCAAGGACGAGAAGATCGACCGCTCGAACCCCAATTACTCGCTTGCCGGGGCCAAATACGAGGTCTTCTCGGATGCCGACTGCACGAAGCTGGTCACGACGCTGACCACCGACGACAACGGCGACTCGAACACCGTAGAGATGCTTGCCGGGACCTACTACGTAAAGGAGAAGACGCCCTCTGCCGGCCACGAGCTGTGCCGCGAGGTCCACAGCGTGACCGTGCGCTTTGGGCAAAGCGCCAAGGTGACCTGCAAGGAGCCCGTGATCCACAGCCGGCTCAACCTCAAGAAGGCCTCGCAGGACGTCCAGATCGACCGCGACAACGCCAACTATTCGCTGGCAGGGGCCGAGTACGGGGTCTTCTCCGATGAGGCGTGCGAGAAGCGCGTGGCAAGCCTCGTCACCAACGAGGACGGTGACTCGAACACCGTCGAACTTTTGGCCGGGACCTACTACGTGAAGGAGACCAAGGCCTCCCTTGGCCATGAGCCATGCGACTATGTCCACCAGGTCACATGCAAGCTCAACCAGACCGCAACCGTCGAGTGCGCCGAGCCCGTGCGCTACAGCTGGTCAAAACTGCAAAAGACCTCGGCCAACGAGGCCTTGACGGCGGGAAACGCATGCTACTCGCTGGCCGGGGCCCTCTACGACGTCTATAGCGACGAGGCCTGCACCGCAAAGGTCGGCAGCCTCACCACGGGCGAGGACGGCGAGAGCAACACGCTGCAGCTGCTTGCGGGCACCTACTACGCCAAGGAGACCAAGGCCTCACCGGGGTACCTGCCGTGCGGCGACGTCCACAAGTTAACGATCGCCTGCGGCGAGACGGGCTCCTTCCGTTGCAGCGAGAAGCCCGCGGCAGACCCCATCGAGCTTGCCCTTGAGAAGTACGACGCCGAGCTGGGGTACAGTGCCCAAGGCAACAAGGCGATCGAAAATGCGACGCTGGCAGACGCCGAGTTCACGGTTGAGTACTACGACACGCTGGAGTTCGTCTCGCTCGCCGATCTTCAAGCGAGCGGGCGCGACGCAACGCGCAGCTGGGTACTTAGGACCGACGCCGACGGCAAATCCTTCCTCGACGGCTCCCACCTGGTAAGCGGGGACGCCTTCTACCTTGGGCCCGACGGCAAGCCGTGCCTGCCCCGAGGCACCGTGGTGGTGCGCGAGAGCAAGGCACCGCGCGGTTACAAGGCCTCGAGCGAGGTCTCGTTCCAAAAGATTCATGAGAGCCCGGCGGCAGACGTCATCACCTACGCCTGCCCCACCTTTGCCGAGCAGGCCATCCGCGGTGACATCGAGTTCACCAAGCGCGCGGACAACGGCAGCGACCGCCTGGCCGGCGTCCCCTTCAAGCTGACGTCGGCCACCACCGGCGAGGCCCATGTCGTCGTCACCGACGAGAACGGCTTTTTCTCCAGCGCCGCGAACTGGAACGCGCATACCGCCAACACCAACGGCAACGATTGGGCCCTGGGCCAGACGGGCATCATCGACAGTGCCCGGCTAGACACCGCGGCGGGCACCTGGTTTGGGGTAGGCACCATACCAAACGACGACCTGGCAGCGCTGCCTTGCGACACCTACGAGCTTGAGGAGCTGCGCTGCACCGCGAACGAAGGCTACGCGCTCGTCTCCACGCAGGTAACCGTTACCCGCGACAACAAGACGATTGACCTGGGCACCTTAGACGACCCCGAGCCCCAAATCCACACCGTGGCCCTCGACGCCGCCGACGGCGACAAGCACCTCGCATGCGGCGACGCCGCGATCAAGGATACCGTGAGCTTCTCGCATGTGGTGAAGGGGCGCAAGTACACCCTGCGGGCCAAGGTCGCCGACGCGCATACCGGCGACGTCTTGACGGACGCCGCGGGCAACCCCGTGGTTGCCGAGAAGACCTTCACGGCCGAGGCCTCCCACGGCACCGTGACGATGGAGCTGGGTCTGTCGACCTACGCGTACGTTGGCAAGACGTTGGTCGTCTACGAGACGCTGCTCGACGCAAACGGTGCCGTGCTGGCGACCCATGCGGACAAGGACGACGCCAACCAGCAGGTCCGTGTGACTCAGCCCCAGATCTTTACCACTGCCCAGGACGGCGCTGACGCCGACAAGGACGTCGTGAGCGAGCCGGATGCCAGGGTGACCGATACCGTGCGCTACTCGGGCCTGGCCGCGGGCACGGGCTACACCGTGACCGGCGTCCTTATGCGCAAGACGGTTGACGCCCAGGGCAACGCGGCCGCCGAGCAGTTCTTGGTCGACGGAAAACCCGTCATCGCGAGCGGCGAGTTCACGGCTAACGAGGAGTCTGGCGAGACCCAGGTGGAGCTTGCCTTCGACGCCTCCGCACTAGAGGAAGGCGACGAGCTCGTGGTTTTCGAGGAACTGAGCCACGAGGGCATCACCCTGGCGACGCACGCCGATGCGTCCGACATGGGACAGACCGTCCGCATCATTAACCCCCGGATCGCGACGAGTGCCCGCGATGTCGCCGACGGCGACGCCGATCTTGTTGCCGAGGGCGACGTCTCGATCGTGGACACCGTGAGCTACAGCAACCTCACGCCCGGCAAGACCTACAAACTCACCGGCACCCTGATGGAAAAGGCAACCGATGCAAATGGCAATGTTGGTGCAAACGAATACCTGGTAGATGGGCACAAGGTGACGGCCCAGACCGAGTTTGCCGCCGAGGAGCCAAGTGGCGAGACGCAGGTCGTGTTCACCTTCGACGCCTCGTCCTTAAGCCAGCGCGGCGAGGCGGAGCTTGTGGTCTTCGAGTCGCTGAGCCGCAACGACATCCAGATCGCGTCCCATGCCGACGCATCCGACAAGAACCAGACCGTTCGCGTGGCTCCGCCCTCTCTTGAGACCACAGCGACCGACGCCGCCGACGGCGACAAGAACGTTGTGGCCGAGCCTTTGGCAAGGGTCACCGACACCGTTCGCTACAGCAACGTGAACATCGGCAAGACCTACCGGGTCTTTGGCACCCTCATGGAGAAGGTAACGGATGAAGGCGGCAACGTCAGTGCCAAGGAATACCTGGTGGATGGCAAACCTGTCACCGCTTGGGCGGAGTTTCTCGCCGAGGCAAAGGAAGGCGAGGTAAGCCTTATCTTCGAGTTCGACGCAACGGCGCTGGGCGCACGCGAGAAGACGCAGCTCGTCGCCTTCGAGTCTCTCTCGTACAAAGATGCCCAGATCGCCGTGCACGCAGACATCGAGGACGAGGGCCAGACCGTCACGGTCACGCCGCCGAGCATCGCCACCACGGCAACCGACTCCGTCGACGGCGACAAGAACGTTGTCGCCGAGGCCGATGCCCGCGTCACGGACACTATCCACTATAAGAACCTTACGCCCGGCAAGACCTATCGCGTGAGCGGCACCCTCATGGAGCGGACGATTGACCAAGACGGCAAGAGCGTTGCAAACGAATTCCTGGTAGATGGCCAGAAAGTCATCGCACAGACCGAGTTTTGCGCCGATGCGGCCGAGGGCGACGTTGAGGTGACCTTTGTCTTCGACGCCTCTGCACTGGCCAAGCGCGTCTCGGCGCAGCTCGTCGCATTCGAGACGCTGTCGTTTAACGGGACCGAGCTTAGCGCCCACGCCGACATCGACGATGCTGACCAAACCGTGGAGGTGACCCCGCCTGCCATCGGCACCACGGCGGCAGACGCCGCCGACGGCGACAAGCAGCTGACGAGCGAGGGCGACGTATCGATTGTCGACACCATCCACTACAGCAACGTCACCCCCGGCAAAACCTACGCTGTGCTCGGCACCCTTATGCAGAAGGTTAGGGACCCAGATGGCAACGTCACCGCGACCGAGTTCCTAAACGACGGCCAGCTCATCACCGCCACGGCGGAGTTCTGCGCAGAGGCCTCCGAGGGCGATGTCCAGGTCACCTTCGAGTTCGATGCGTCGAGTCTGGCGGAAAATGACAAGACCGATCTCGTGGTCTTCGAGACGCTTTCCCACAAGGGCACCGAGCTTTGCGTGCACGCCGACGCCAACGACGAGGGCCAGACGGTCACCGTTGTCCCGCCCAGCATAGCCACGACCGCACAGGACGCTCTTGATGAAGACAAGGTCGTTGTCGCGGATTCCCAGGCAAGCGTCGTCGACACCGTGCGCTACGACAACCTCACGCCCGGCAAGACCTACAAGCTCAAAGGCATCCTCATGGAGAAAGTGACCAACGAGGATGGAAGCGTATCGGCAAATGAGCTGCTGGTAGACGGTGAGAAGGTCACGGCGCAAACCGAGTTCACCCCCACCGAGAAATCCGGCGAAGCGCAAGTTACGTTCACCTTCGACGCGAGCGTCCTGGCAGACGAGACTCCCCTTGTGGCCTTCGAGACGCTCTCATACAAAGGCAGGCAGATCGCCGTCCACGCAGACATCGAGGATGAGGACCAAACCGTCACCGTCCGAACACCCAAGATCCGTACTTACGCCTTCGATGCCGTCGACAACGACAAGGACCTCATCGCTGATACGCAGGCTACCCTTACCGACCAGGTCGTCTACACCAACGTCATCCCCGGCGAGACCTACACCATGGCGGGCATCCTCATGGATGCCCAAAGCGGCCTGCCTATCCTTACCGACAACGCTGACGGGACGGTGAATAAGGAGACTCTCGAGTCCTTCTGGCATGAGCTTCTCGCCGTGCTGGGGCTAGATCAGGACAGTTTGCCGACTGTCATCGATAGCCAAAGCCTTAAGAAACTGCAGGATACCTACCCCGATGTCTTCTCGCGCCTTGTAAGCTCGAGTAAGGAATTGACGGCCGAGAACGACACCTACTACCTGGGCATGGACTTCACCTTCGACGCGACGAGCCTCATCGACCGCGCCAGCGGCGAGGCTAAAGACGTCGTGGTCTTCGAGCTTCTCCTTAAGGGAGGCGCCGACTCCGTCGCAGAGAACGTCGAACCCACCCGCGTGGTTGCTGCCGAGCTTGACCTCGACAACCCCGACCAAACGGTACGCCTCACGCCCTCGTCCATTGCCACCTGTGCCACCGACAAGGCCGACGGCGACCACGAGCTTCTCGCCACCGATGGCGCCGTCATAACCGACACCGTGACCTACACCGGCCTGGTCCCCGGCAAGGAGTACACGCTGCACGCAACCCTCATGGACCGGGGAACAGGCGAACCCTTGAGGGTCGGCGAGAAGGCCGTTACGGCCACAGCGACGTTCACCCCCACCGAGGCGGACGGAGAGACGCAAATCGACCTCGGCCCCTTCAACGCGACCCAGCTCGCAGGTAACACCCTCGTAGTCTTTGAGGAGCTATGCAGCGGCGAGAAGACCGTGGCCGAGCACAAGGACCTCGACGACAAAGACCAATCGGTCCGCGTCGTGACCCCGCCCAGTCCCACGCCCGTGACCGGCGACGCAACTACCGTCGCCGCGATCGCCCTTGCAACCTTTGCCGCCCTGCTCTGCCTCACCGTATCCCTCGAGATGCGCCGCAGCCAGCCGTAGCCTCGTCCACCTTCCTCCAAGGGGCGGCGCCACCAGCGCCGCCCCATCTTCGAGCTCCTCCCTCATTCAATAGGTTATACCTGCAATTATTTTTGTATACGAAACCATCTCGGCAAGAGGAACGAGTAAAATGGACTTGTACGGTATCCACTCGCACGCCTTTAAACACAATATTTCTGAAAGAGATATTAGACACGCCTGGAGGAACGGGTTTGCGTGGGGCCGGCGCGGCCGAGATGATGGAAATGTCGATTACCTTGTTGTCGGCCAAGACACTCGAGGACGACTTATTGAGATACTCGCCCGGTTTACCCCAAAGGATATATCGTTTTTCATGCCCTCACCCCTCCAACAAAGAAAGTGCTCAGAGAGCTCGGACTTATTGCCTAGCAAGGGAGAAAACATGAGTGACGAGAAACTTGAGAAGCTCATGGGGTTTAACCCCGGTGAACTTGAGGAAACCGCTGATGCATATGAAAAAGATGAATGGCCTGCAGGGCACACGGTGCGCATCGGTCGTCCCCCGATTTCTGAGGAGCCATCAACCGTCATGTCCAGCCGCGTCAGCGAATCGGTGGCAGAAGCCTTCGACAAAAAAGCCCTTGCCCATGGCCAAACCCGCACCGAGCGTCTTCGAGAACTCATCAGCACCGACGCCATGACTGCCTAGAAAAATGGCGCCGCAAGTCCTACGACCTGCGGCGCCCTGCGTATTAACTCAAGCTCGATACCCTACCTACGGCCGCCAAGGCCCATGTTGCGCATCATGTTGTTCATGTTGCGGCGGGCCTTCTTGGAGTTTCCGCCGGCCATCATGGACCTCATCTTGCCCATCATCTTGTTCATCTCGTCCCACTGCTTGATGAGCTGGTTGACCTCTTGCACCGTGCGGCCCGAGCCTGCGGCAATGCGCTTGCGGCGCTGACCGTTGATGGTCTTGGGCCTGGCGCGCTCGGTCTTGGTCATCGAATGGATCATGGCCTCGATGCGCACAAGCTGGCTCTCGTCGACGTTGGCGCCGGGGTTCTGGGCCATCGCGCGCTCCATGCCCGGGATCATGCCCATGATCTTCTGCAGGCCGCCCATCTTCTTGATCTGCTGCATCTGGGTGAGCATGTCGTCCATGGTAAAGCCCTCGCGCAGCATGCGCTCGGCGTCGGCCGCCTGCTGCTCGTCGGCGTACTTCTGGGCCTGCTCGATGATGCCCACCACGTCGCCCATGCCAAGGATACGCTTGGCCATGCGGTCGGG
>CAVDXJ010000047.1:0-8477 GCA_963612765.1 Oscillospiraceae bacterium | reverse complement strand
ATGGAAATCTGTACCAACGAGCAGTGCGACTGGGAACAAGGCAGGATGCCCCCGAAATCAATGCTGGTCCCCGACGGCTACGGCCTGCCCGGCGGCAAACCGGCGCCGGGTGGAGGCCCGGCCTTACCGGCTGACTACAAGGGTCCGTCCCCGGCGCAGATGGTCTTCCGCCACAACGCTGCGGTAATCGCCGCCGAGCAGGCCCGCTACGGGACCGGAGAGCCGGACCCAGAGCTCGAGGAACTCGAGCGCCTCGAGATGGAGGGGGACGAGCCGCCGCGCAGGAAGGCAAAGGTGCTCAAGTTCCGGCCCAGGGGGTCGAACTAGGCGCGCTAACAGGCGAGCGCGGCCGCATCAACAATGGGCATCCGCTATTTGTGCGGTGTCGCTTTGCCGGGTGGTCAAACATGAACGGAGAAAAGCATGCGGCGCATCATCGAGTTCGTCGTCCTGCTGCGGATTATATGAGATGCGCGATTGGTGTACACAAATCCGATATAAGCCACCGATAAGCCCATGTTTTCTAGCAGTTTGGCAATTCGTGTACACTAACCGACCGGCTCGTTGCGCAACTGAAATCAGCTCACAGGGCTTCAGCATCATTTCTGGTGACAAAATCGAGTATTACGGGGCACACTAATGACTCTTCGTGACTGCATATACGGCCAAGCCGTCGGCGACGCGCTTGGCGTTCCCTACGAGTTCATGGCGCGCGGCACTTTCGCGTGCACTGGTATGGCAGGCCACGGCACGCATGACCAGCCCGCCGGGACCTGGAGCGACGACACCTCGATGGCGCTCGCCGTCTGCGACAGCTACCGCGAGCTGGGGCGCGTTGACGTCCCGGACGTCCGCAACAGGTTTCTCGCCTGGTACCGCGACGACGCCTACACGTGCGACGGGCTCTTCGACATAGGCAACGCGACGGCCACGGCGCTGCGCCTGGGGCGCGGCCTGGAGGGCGAGCTCGACAACGGCAACGGCTCCCTCATGCGAACCGTGCCGCTGGCCTTTGCCGACGCGACCGACGACGAGGTGCGCGAAGTGTCGGCGATCACTCATGCACACCGCACATCGACGGAGGCGTGCGTGTGCATGGTCCACGCCGCGCGCGAGCTCATTGCCGGCCGGACAGCCCACGAGGTCGCCGCCGCACTGATCGACGTGAGCAAGCCCGAGGACCAGGTTGCATCGGGTGGCTACGTCCTGGACACGTTCGAGGCTGCGCTCTGGTGCCTGGCCAACACGGGCAGCTACGCTGAATGTGTGCTTAAGGCCGTCAATCTTGGCAATGATACAGATACTACTGGGGCTGTTGCGGGCGCTCTGGCGGGTATTGTCTATGGCATCGACGGCATCCCTGAGGAGTGGATGACAGTCCTCAGAGGGAAAGACGTAATCGATGCCTGTCTCTTTTAAGAACCTAGTCCCAATTTGGCAATCCGACAAAGTCTGTGCTTTCAGAGGATATCTTGGCTATATGAAGCCCGACGCGTCAACTGTTACCGCTGGGGGCTAGTTCATCTCGTTATTTTTTAGGGCATGGCGAGCGGATTAGTGTACACAAATCCGATATGGGCCACCGATAAGTCCATGTTTTCTAGCATTTTGACAATTCGTGTGCGCTAATCGGCCGCCGTGCCGGGCACCCGTCCCGCCGGGCGCTATAGTGTCGACGAGAGCCGCGACCTCATTGCCGCCGGTCCCCTTAGCGCCGCCGAGAGCTACGCTATCCGTCTCAAGGCCACCGGCGAACTTATCGGCAGCATCAGCCTCAGGCCCGCGACCGAGCACTTTGACGTTGCGGCCGAGAAGGACCTTGAGGTGGGCTACTGGCTGGGCAGCGCCTATTGGGGCCGCGGCTACGCCTCCGAGGCCTTGCAAGCCCTGGTCGCCCGCGCCTTCCGCGACCTGGGCTGCCCCGCGCTGTGGTGCGGTTTCTTCGACGGCAACGACCGCTCGAAGCACTGCATGGAGAAGTGCGGCTTCTCCTACGTGAAGACCTTCTCCGCGTTCGAGCGCCCCCCGCTTGGCGACACCGCCACGGCCTATTACTACCGCCTTGATGCGGCGGACTACCTGGTCGATTGCGGCGTTAGACAGCGCGATTAGGTTACGGTTCCCGTCCCGCGCGTTTGCTCGGTAGCTCATTAGCCGGCCGGCAGGTAAAATAACCGGTAGATTACTTAGGTCGGCAGGAGAAAACATGCCCTTGGACAACAAACTCGGAATTGTCGACGACATCGAGCTGGCGCACGAAGAGGAGCGTCTGTCCAAGCTTCGTGCTTTGGAGCTCTATGACAAAGGTCTTCTCGCCACGTTTGAGGTGGGCACCTTTGCGGGCCTTGCCAAGATTCACAGCTACCTGTTTCAGGATGTCTATGATTTCGCTGGTCAGCGGCGTGAAGTTAACATTGCCAAAGGAGACTTTCGCTTTGCGCCCGTGATGTACCTTTCGGCGGCGCTCGATGCGATTGACCGCATGCCGCAGGAGACCTTCGACCAGATTGTTGAGAAGTACGTCGAGATGAACGTGGCACACCCATTTCGCGAGGGCAATGGGCGTTCGACGCGTATTTGGTCGGATTGCATCTTTAGGCGCGAGCTGGGTATGGCTGTTGATTGGAGCCAGGTCGACAAAGAGGACTACCTTCTCGCCATGCAGCGTAGCCCGGTGCGCGATCTGGAGATAAAGCACCTGCTCAAACAGGCTTTAACGAACAAGATCGACGACCGCGAGGTCTTTATGAAGGGCATCGACGCGAGCTACCGCTACGAGGGTTATGCGACTTATCAACTGGCAAAGGGCTTGGATGGCTAGGCGCCTCTAAACAGTTCTAAACAGTTCTAAAGATCTGTGGCGCTGGGTGCTGGCTCCTGGCTTTTCGCTTTTAGGGCGCTACGCTACGGCGGCGCCAAGCTGGCGGCCGAGCCAAACAGCCAAAAGGCAGACGGCGACGTTGGCTACGATGTTGGCCCCGGCGGCGAGAAGGTCGCCGGATTCGATGAGAGAAAACGTCTCGTTGGAGAAAGTCGAGAAGGTCGAGAGGCCGCCGCACAGGCCTACGGTCAAGAAGGCCTTGACGTTTGCGTCGATGGGGCTTGCGCCTGCAAAGCCCGTCGCTGCTCCGATAATCAACCCGGCCAGGACGTTTGCCACGAAGGTTCCCGCAGGTAGGCCGGGTAGCACGGCGCGCAACGCGCCGCCGATGCCCCAACGGCCCAGGCTTCCCAGTGCGCCTCCCAGCGCGACCGCGAGCGCTTCCATGATAAACCTCCCTTTGCCGTCCCTGCTAAGCGCCGCTATTCTAGCGAAAAGCCCCCGGTCACAAAGGGCCGGGGGCTCGTGCGCGCGCGATTTGGCGCTCGTCAGTATTTTGTCGAGAAATCTGCGCGCGAATCGGGGCTTGTCAGTACTTGCGCGCGGTCTTCTCAGTTAAGCGAGAAGACCGCAAGCGTTCTACCTGCGGGTTTACGAAGGGGCTTCTCGGTAACTCGGCGAGAAAGGCTCGAAAAGTACTGACGACCCCCAAATCGCGCGCACGGAATCGCTTTGGGGTACTGACAACCGCCAAATCGCGCGCAGCGCGCCGGTAACCCTTAGTAGAACCACGCGTCGCTGTCGGCGGTCTCAACCTCCGTACCAGCCCAAATGTCGTACTGGCCCTTATCGTGCTTACGGCCCCACCATATCAGTGCAACGATGCACGCCAGGTGCAGCACCGCGGCCAGCACCGACCCCTCGACGCCAAAGACCGTGTCGTACGCAAAACCGTTAGTCGTCGTGCCTACCAGGCTAAAGAACGAGTACGTCGAAGGCGTTCCGCTGTTGGGCAAGCCAAAAATGATGTTTTGCGTGAGGTTCCACGCGGTGTGCGCGCCCATCGCCAGCCAAATGCTGTCCAGGTAGCGCACCATCAGCGCGTACAGAACGCCGATCAAGAAAAGATTGATTATCGGCAGCGCCCAGATGCCGTCATTAAAGATGTGCATGAACGCAAACGCCGCCGCCGAGACAACGATCGCCGGCCACTCGCCGTACGTGCGGCAAACGCGCTGGTAGATGAAGCCGCGCGCGGTGATTTCCTCGGTGGAGGACTGAATAAAGATAAAGATGAGGAAGGCGAGAAGACCCACGGGTGAGAACTGGGTGAACTCAAGCTGCAGGCTGCCGGTCAAAACACCCGCGCCAACGCACGCCGCGTTGCACGCAAAGCCAAAGAACAGGCCGATCAACAACATGTGCGGTCGATTGCCAGAAGGCTTGGGGCCTAACGCCGTGAGGTAGGGCCGCCATGGCTTCACGATAGTCAGGCACGCAAGAAAGCCCAGCATAACGCAGGTAATCACGCTGTAGTCGTTGAGAAGGGCCAGCCCTTCTGTGCCCAGCTCCTGACCAAACAGCGCCTCGTTCATGTTGGCCAGGGGAGCGGCCAAGACCACGCTGATGATGCCGCCAAATAAAAGGGACAGCCCCTCGGCAAAGACGATGCTGGACACCGCCCCGCACAAAACCCGCTTCCTTAAATCCATCCAAACCTCCCAACCGCGTTCCACAACACCCGTCGATTGTAGCCGCCCTTCGTTGGCGGGACCAAAATCGCAGATAAAGCGCTTCAATTAGCTGAGAATCTGCGATTTAGGTCCCGTCAACGGGGCGCCGTTGGGGGTCCCAAGATATACCGCACCCCGGGGTGGGTAGAATCGTTTGAATCGCATGGGGAGGAACAACAGGGGGTAACTATGCGAATGCCTATGCCTTTGATGTGCACTTCATTTGAGCCGGGCCACCTGGAAGAGGCCCTGGCGAGCATAACCGATCCAGACGCCCACGCCATCGCGGTCGCCGAGGCGCATCTCTACTGTGCCCGCGAGGCCCAGGCGGTCGAGGCCGCTCGCCCGTACCTCAACCACGACGACCCGGCGCTGCGCTACTCGGCCTGCCTCATCTCGGGCTACGCCAACCTTTCGCTCAACCACATCGCCGAGGCCCGCATCGCCTTGCACGCTCTTCTCGCCCCCGTCGACCCCTCCGAGCCCGACGTGGTCAAGGCCGCTCACATCCTCATGGGCGCCTCGGCCAGCGTCCTTCTCCACTTGCCCGCGCCCTTTGCCGTCGAGGAGTTCTACCCCCTGGTGGCAAACCTGCCCGAGGGCCTGCGCCTGTTCGCGAGCTACGTGCTGGCCCACGCGTTCTACCTGCACGGAGAGTACGGCCGCTGCACGGGCGCGGCTTTGAACGCCCTCATCATGAGGCAGGGCAGCTATCCCGTGAGCGAGCTCTTTTTGCACCTGGTGGCCTCGATGGGTTACATGAGCCTAAAAGAGGTCGACCGCGCCCGCTGGCACTTCGAGACCGCGTGGTCCATCGCGCGGCCCGACGACATGATTGAGCCTATCGGCATGCACCACGGCCTGCTCCAGGGCCTGATCGAGGTCTGCCTCAAGGGCCTGGAGCCCGCCGAGTTCTCGCGCGTCATCGAGATCACCTACCGCTTTAGCCACGGCTGGCGCCTCATCCACAACCCGGCTTCTGGCGAGGACGTGGCCGACGACCTTACTACCACCGAGTTCACCGTCTCGATGCTGGCGTGCCGCGGCTGGTCCAACGCCGAGATTGCCAAGCACCTGGGCGTCTCGGCGGGCACAGTCAAGAATCGCCTGTCCAGCACCTACGCCAAGCTGGGCATTTCTAGCCGAGCAGAGCTGGCCGCCCGCATGCTCAAGTAGTCGGCGAGAAGGGCGCCCCGGCGCCGCCGAGCTGCGTCGCCCCCGGAAGCCCCGCCGCCTCCCGGAGGTTAATTTGGCCGATTTGCCCCTCAAACGGCACTACCGCCTTCACAGTTTTACCCCCATCCTGAAAGAAGGCTTTAGGTAGTCGTTCAAAGGGGGTACATGATGAAGAAACGGTTACTATCCCTCCTGGTCACAGTGCTGATGCTGTGCTGCCTGGCGCCCGCCGCGGCGCTGGCGGCGACCAGCACGGTGACGGATCCGCCCACGATCTGGAGCTGGCAGGACCTGATCAAGGACACGTACGGTCAGGACAGCACGGCCAATGTGGGCCGCATCTGGACCGACAAGACCGTCTCGGACGGTGAATTAACCAATGCCGGTATCACGGTCGAGAAGAAGGGCGACAACGCCACGTTTCTCACGGCGCTCAGCGCGCTTTCCTCCACGTCCAACCTCGCCAGCACCGCCACCACGCCGCTCGACATCGTGCTGGTGCTTGACACTTCGTCCTCGATGAACAGCAATTATGTGACCACCTCGGCAGGCAACCAGGTGACGAGGCTTCGTGCCCTGAAGGACGCCGCGAAGAATTTTGTCGCCACGATCGCCGAGCAGAACAACAGCATCTCTGATGCGGATAAGCAGCATCGAGTTGCCGTCGTGACCTTCAACTCTTCTGCGGCGACGCCTCAGGCTATGACTGTATGTGCCGGGGAGAGCGCAACCACGATCTCGACCACGATCGAGAATCTTGGTTACAGCCAGGGCACGAGGAGCAACCTCGGTTTGCAGTATGCCAATGATGTGCTGACCACCTCGAAACGCGACGGAGCAAAGCAGGTCGTCGTATTCTTCACCGATGGCACGCCCACGACGACGGGGAATTTCACCCCCAGTATCGCGAGTCCTGCCGTGACGGCCGCCAAGACCATGAAGGACGCGGGCGCGACCGTGTACGCCATCGGCATCCTCAGCGATACCGATACGGACCCCGTTACCGGCACGGCGGACTCCGCATCCAACGAGAATAAGTTCATGCACGCGGTGTCGAGCAACTATCCCAGCGCTACGTATGACGCTTCCACCTGGACTTTTGGCAACTGCGCCGCGTCTAAGTACTACAAGAACGCGACTACCGCCGAGGAGCTCAAGCAGATCTTCTCCGATATCTCCGACGAGATCGTGAACGCCGCTAAGTACCCGACCTCGACGACCGAAGGCGCCGAGAATGAGTCCGGCTACATCACTTTCTATGACCAGCTGGGCGCCTACATGCGGGTGACCGACCTCTCGACGCTGGTCTACGACCGCGTTGTGTATACGAGTACCGGTAAGACCAGCGAGGGCCTGGTCGACACGTACCACTTTGCCGGTGAGGTCAATTCCGGCATCGTGAAGGGCGACCTGAGCGACATCGTCGTGACCGTCACACGTTCCAATAACCTGGCCACGGGTGACCTGGTCGAGGTCAAGATTCCCGCGACGCTCATCCCGCTGCGCCACTTCAACGTCGACCTCACCAACAACACGATGGACGTGACCGAGAACCGGCCCATCGCCGTGCTCTACTCCTCTGGGCTCAAGGACGGGGTCACCGACCTTCTCGCCAACCCCGATGTCGATATGGCGGCCTATATCGAGGCCAATACCGATGCCACGACCGGTCAGGTGGTCTTCTACGCCAACAAGTGGAGTGGCGGAGAGCTGGGGGACACAACTTCTCAGTTCAACCCGGCGAGCACCAACAGCTTCTATTACTTCACCGAGGACACGCCCATCTACATTTACGATGACGCGGATTGCGATGAGCGCGCGACCGGGATCATTGCGGACGGCGAGCATGCGTACTGCTACAGGCACTATTACTACGCGCTCGAAAACGGGAAGCCTGTGCAGAAATTCGAGATTCGTTCCATTCCGGCTGATACTGCGAGTTCTTTTGACGGCGCCATCATCAAGAAAGAAGACGGTTACCTCTACATGAAGGCTGGGACCGCCCGCCTGGTTCACATCAATAGCCTGCACAAGGATAAGGACCCCAATAACACCGGCACCGCGAGCGACGTGCTTAACCCCAAGTGGAACAGCGAGACTTCCGTTGCCGCCGCGACGACCGTTACTCCGCACCTGGGCAACAACGGCAAGCTTATGGTCGACAAGCCCGCGACGCTCGAGGTCAAGAAGACCGTCGAGGTGGGCGACGGGTATGACCTGAGCAAGTACACCGACAAGTCCTTCGAGTTCACGATCGGCGTCCCCGCGGCCGCCGGCAAGAGCCTGCAGGCCGAGGTCTTGGCGGACGACGGCACCCGCGCCGGCGACGCCTTCACTCTGGCTTTTGACGCCCAGGGCAACGCGACCCACTCCATCAAGCACGACGAGACCCTCAAGGTCTACGGCCTGGAGGCTGGTTGGACCTATACGGTGAGCGAGGACGCGAGCAAGCTCCCTGCTGGCTTCACGCAGAAGAGCGCGACGGGCGCTACCGGCACTTTTGCGGCTGGCCAGACCGCTACGGCGAGCTTCACCAACAAGTACTCTGCCACCGGCACGCTTGAGGGCAAGACCAACCTTGCTGGCGAGAAGATCCTCACGGGCCGCAATTGGCTGGATTCCGACCTCTTCACCTTTAAGATCGAGGGTACGGGCGACACGCCCAACGCACCTCTTCCGAAGGGCGCCGACGGCACCGTGGCCGACACGGTGAGCGTGAACAAGCCTGCAGGAACGCCCGCTGGCGA
>CAVDXJ010000046.1:0-8478 GCA_963612765.1 Oscillospiraceae bacterium | reverse complement strand
CCGGGCGCATCTGCAGGCGGACCTTGGCGAAGTAGGGCTGCATGAGCAGCAGCATGACGCGGCGCAGCTTGTCGACGTTGAAGTCGTGGTACTGGTTGTAAGCGTCGATGACCGAGTTCAAGGTCTCGATGGCGGCCAGGGTCTCCATGGTCTCGTCGGCGCCGCCAAAGTCCAGGCGCACCTCCTCGCTCATGTCGATGAGGTCTTGCTTGGCGCCGGCGTGGTTGGTCTCGAGGTCGGTCGCAATCGTCTCGCGCATCTCCAAAAGCTTGGCGTAGAGCTGGGACAAGTGCTCCTGCTCCTGTGCAAAGATGGGGTCGTTTGCGTGGTTTACCTGCGTGTTGTTCTCGGCCATGCTAAAGCGCTCCTGCCTTGTGTTAAGTCGGTGCCGCCAAAATCGCGGGTTATTAATGCTACGACAAAGCGGGCGGCGTGGTCTATCCTTGTGGGGCAAAACCGTAAGTTCCAAAGGAGTATAGATGGGCAAGCTTATCCAGCAGTTCCTGAAGTTTGGCGTCGTGGGCGTCATCGCGTTTATCATCGACTACGGCGTTTTGATGCTGTTGTCGCAGGTCTTTGGCATGGACCCCGTGCTGGCAGCCGGCATCTCGTTTTGCGTCTCGGTGATCTTCAACTATCTAGCGTCCATGCGCTACGTGTTCACGCACCGCGAGGACCTCTCGCGCGGCCGCGAATTCGTGATCTTCATCGTTTTGTCGGCGATTGGCCTGGTCATCAACGAGCTCTGCATGGCCGTCGGCGTGGCCCTTCTTGGTACGAGTGCCCTTATGGTCACCGTGACCAAGCTCTTTGCCACCGCGGTCGTCATGGTCTGGAACTTCGTGAGCCGCAAGAAGTGGCTCGACGGCGGCGAGCGCACGGCCGAGTAAAGGCTATGCGGCGAAAAGGGGCGCCTAGCGCCCCTTTTCGCTGCGAACTTTTTCGATATCTGTATGTTTGCCTGCTTTCGCTGCGAGCTTTTTGCGTATCTGTATGCTCGAAACGCCTCTTCGGGCGATTTTTGAGGCTTCGCCGCGACAAAACCCCAGGATTCGATTTGGACTAAGCCGCAAAAGTGCCGCCTTGAGCATACAGATATCGAAAAAGCTCGCAGCGAGTTGGGCCAAACATACAGATATCGAAAAAGCTCGAAGGGCGGGGCCGCGAAGAGCGCGACCCCGCCCTTAAGCCCTAGTTTCGCTCGAAGCCCGAGCGGGTGACGTGGCCGTCCTGGCCGGTCACCACGGTCTTGGCGATGTAGATGGGGCGGTGCTTGCCCTCAAGGTAGATGCGCGCGATGTACTCGCCAATGACGCCCAGCGTAAGCAGGGTGACGCCGCCCATGAACAAGATCAGGCACACCACGGTGGGGTAGCCGTGCGGGGTGTTTTGCCGCACAAAGGTGTCGAGTAGAACCACAAAGAAGTAGATGATCGACGCGATAAACGACGCGCCGCCCACCCAGGTGGCGAACTTCAGCGGCAGGGTAGAGAACGAGAAGATGCCCTCCAGCGCGTAGCGCATGAGCGAGCGAAACGACCACTTGCTGGTGCCCGCCTGGCGCGCGGCCGGCTCGTAGGCAAAGGGGATCGTCTTGAAGCCCACCCAGGCAAAGAGGCCCTTGGTGAATCGGTGGTACTCGGGCATGGCCAGAAGCGCGTTTGCCACGTCGCGCCTAAAGACGCGGAAGTCCGACGCCCCGGCGATCATGTCGCCCGTGCCCTCGGTGACGGCCTTGAAGGACTTGTAGAACGCGCCCTTGAAGAGCTTGAGAGCGGCGCTCTCATGGCGGGCGGCCTGGTAGGCGGCCACGCAGTCGGCCTCGGGGTGGGCCATGAGCTCGTCGTACATGGCAAGCAGGGTCTCGGGCTCTTGCTGAAGGTCGGCATCGATGAAGCAGGCGTTGTCGCCCGTCGCGTGGCTAAGGCCGGCCAAAAGCGCGGCCTCCTTGCCAAAGTTGCGAGAGAAATCGACACCAACCACGCGGTTGGGCGCGCTGGCCTTCTCGGCAAATCCGCAGATGGCCGGCCAGGTGTCGTCTTTGCTGCCGTCGTTTACAAAGATGAGCTCGTAGGTGAGGCCGTGCGCCTCCAGGGCCTGGGTCAGGCGGTCGAAAAGCATAGGCAGGCATTCCTGCTCGTTGTAGCAGGGAATGATTACCGATAGGTCCATGGAGTCCTCCTGTGATAGGGCGCGCGTCGAATTTGTCGCGTTTGTGGCCCGCCGCGCCTCACCTATACTAACGGCAACCAAACAAATTCGCGCGGGACACCCGTCCCGTCCTCAATTGCGACACGAGCGCGACATACGTAGAAGAAACCTTGAGGTGCACAGATGGACGTCATTATCCATGCCGACGATTTTGGTATCGAGCCAGCCCAGTCCGCACGTATCCTGGAGTGCTGCGCCGGGGTGGGCCAGGGCGATATTGCCGAGAAGGGCCTGCTCAACTCGCTGTCGATCTTTGCCAACTCGCCGCGCTTCGACGAGTGCGCGGCGCTGCTTGACGCGCGGCCGGCCGGCCTTCGCCTGGGCGTGCACCTCAACTTTGTCGAGGGGCCGTGCTGCGCCGACCCGGCCCAAATCCCGCTGCTTGTGGATGAGAAGGGCTTCTTCAAGCTGGGGTACGGCGGGCTTTTGACCGGCTCGTTTGGCGGTGGGGCGGCCGAGCTGTCATGCCAGTTGCAGGTCGAGGCCGCGGCGCAGATCGCGCGCGTGGTGGGGCGCTTCCCACACATGGCCGACCACCTGCGCCTGGACGGCCATCAGCACACCCAGCTGATCCCCACTGTCTTCAAGGCGGTCTTGGGCGCGGCCGCCGCGTCCGGCTGTCACCTGGACTACCTGCGCATTCCCGCCGAGCCCACGGCGTCCTTCCTGCAGTCTGGCACCGCGGCGTCGATCGCGCCCATCAACTGGGTCAAGCACGAGCTGCTAAACCGTCTGTGGCAGATGGACCGCCGCCTGCTGGCCGAGTCGGGCCTGGGCTCCTACCAGGACATCTCTGCGGTCTTTTGCGGCGTGCTGTTCTCGGGGCATATGGACCAGGAGCGCGTGGCTGCCGTGCTGCCGGGCTTGGCCCAGGTTGCCGAGAAGCGCGGCATGCAGCTCGAGCTGCTCTTCCATCCCGGCCGCGTCAACGACGCCCGGCAGTGCCTGAACCCCGACCTGCCCGGCTTCGTCGAGTTCTCCTGCGGCGAGGGTCGCGACGTCGAGCACGACGCGCTTCTCAGCGTGCAGTTGGCACAGGCTGTGGCGGCGCTGCAGTAACAACCTGGGAGGCTCGAGGGCTCGGGGCGACCTTTGGGTTTTGTCTCTGTGCTCAAACAGTCCTGATTCGCACGAAGGCCACATTAAGTGGCCTTCGGCTCATGCGGAACTGCGCCATAGACAAAACCCAAAGTCCGCCCCGCGCCGTGCGAGGTTAGTCGTCCACGAAGCCCACGCGGTACTTCTTGAAGACCACGGCGCCTTCCTCCTGGGTGGCGTCCAGGTCGACGTCTGCCCAGATGCCAAAGTCGTGGTCGTCGTCCTCGTCGCGAAAGACCTGGTGAACGTGCCAGACGTGGCCGCCTGCGCCTGCGGGCTTCTTCTCGTCCGTCTCATCGATCGTGTAGTAGGCGCTGCTTCGGGCGTCGCCGTCCAGTAAGATCTCCTCGTGCTCGTCGTGGTAGCGGGCCAGGGTCTGGTCCCACACCACCTTGCGGTAGCCCCAGTCGCCGTCGAGGGCGCCCAGCTCCTGCGTGGAGCCAAAGGCCGCCAGGCGCACGCGCGCAAAGAGGGCGTTTCTCACCAGCAGGGTGAGGGCGCGGCGGTCGTGGACCACCTCGTCGGCCGCGACGGGCGGGGCCACATCGACGCCCGCCGCGCTGCCGGCCGAGCTCCACTCGTCCACCAGGCTCGAGTCGACGGAGCGCACGACAAAGCCCAGCCACGAGGTGATCTCAAACAGGCGCTCGTCCTTCTTGTCGGGCGGCACGGTGCGGTCCAGCACGTGGTAGGCGTCCGAGAGATAGCGCAGCAGGATGCCCTCGCAGCGGGCGATGTTGTAGCGGCCGATGTATTCCTTGAAGTCGCTCGCGCATTCCACCATATCGCGCAGGATCGACTTGGGCGACAGCGCGAAGTCGCGGGCCCACGGTACCTTTGCGCAGTACTCGTCGTAGGCGGCGGCGAGAAGCTCTTCCAGCGGCTTGGGCCAGGTCACCTCTTGCAGGCGTTCCATGCGCTCGTCGTAGTCCACGCCGTCGGCCTTCATCTCGGCCATCGCGCGGTCTCGGGCGGCGCGCTGCTGAGCGCGCAGAATCTGCCCCGGGTCCTCGAGCGTGGCCTCGACCATGCTGATGACGTCCATCGCGTAGGTCTCGCTCTCGGGGTCCAAGAGCTCCAGCGCGGCGAGAAGGAAGGGGGAGAGGGGCTGGTCAAGGGCAAAATCCACAGGGACGTCAACGGTTGTCTCGTAGGTCTTCTCGCCGTCTTGGCCCTCGTTGCAAACCACGACGCCGGCATCGAGCAGGGTCGCCATGATCTCGTCGGCACGGGTGTGCAGGGCGGCCTTCTCACCGTCGGTCTGAGCCGAGTCGTCCACCAGCTTGTGGGTGCGCGCCAGCGCGTCGCCGCCCTGCTCGACTTCGGCCAGCACCATGGAGTGGCTGATTTTAAGGCGCGGCTTTAGGGGCGCGGGGACGGCGGTTTCCAGGCGCTCGAAGGTCTGCTTGTTCCAGGTCACAAAGCCCTCGGGCGGCTTCTTGGTCTTGATCTTGCGGGCCTTCTTTGGGTCGCCGGCGGCCTTGAGCAGGGCGCGGGCGTACTCGATGTCGTATTCGGTGGCCTCGGCGATGACGCGGCCCTCGGTGTCGAAGCCCGATCGCCCGGCGCGGCCCACGATCTGGTGGAACTCGCGGGCGTTAAGCACGCGCATGCGGCGGCCGTCGAACTTGGTCAGGGCCGTCAAGATGACGGTGTGGATAGGCACGTTGATGCCCACGCCCAGGGTGTCGGTGCCGCAGATGACGGGGAGAAGCCCTTGCTGGGCCAGTTTCTCGACCAGCAGACGGTAGCGCGGCAGCATGCCCGCGTGGTGGACGCCCACGCCGCAGCACAGCAGGCGCTGCAGGGTCTTGCCAAAGGTCGTGGTAAAGCGGGTGCCCTTGATGGCTTCCTTGACGGCCTCTCGCTGCTCTTTGGTCGAGACGCCGTAGCTGGCCAGCGACTGGGCGCTGGACAAGGCGGCGTCTTGCGAGAAGTGCACGATGTACAAGGGGGCGTCGCCGGCGCGAAGGGCCAGCTCGACGGTGCCTTCCAGCGCGGTGTCCACGAACTCGTAGGAGAGGGGAACCGGGCGCGGGGCGTCGGCCAGGACGTCGACGGTGCGGCCGGTGTGGTCTTCCAGGCTGGAGGCGATGGACGAGGTGTCGCCCAGGGTGGCGCTCATCAGCAGGAACTGAGTGTGGGGGAGGGTGAGCAGGGGGACCTGCCAGGCCCAGCCGCGGTCGGGGTCGGCGTAGAAGTGGAACTCGTCCATGGCCACGCAGCCGCAGTCGCACTTCTCGCCTTCTGCCAGGGCCCGGTTGGCCAGGATCTCTGCCGTGCAGCAGATGATAGGGGCCTCGGCGTTGATCGAGGCGTCGCCGGTGATCATGCCCACGTTCTCTTTGCCAAAGTAGTCGACGAAGTCAAAGAACTTCTCGCTGACCAGGGCTTTAATTGGGGCGGTGTAGTAGGCGCGTCGGTCGGTGCACACGCTCATGAAGGCCATGCCCAAGGCCACCATCGACTTGCCCGAGCCGGTGGGCGTGCCCAGGATCAGGTGGTCGCCGGCGGCCAGGGACAGCAGGGCCTCTTCCTGGTGGTCCCACAGTGTGACACCGCGCGACTCGACCCAGGCCAAGAAGAGCTCCAGGGCCTCGTCGGCCGGCATGTTGGGGTAGGAGTCGTCATCGGGCCAGGGGATGAGGGCGCCCAGCGAGCCGGGGGCAAACGGGTCGCCGGCGGTGCCGGTCGTGCCGGGGTCGGCGGCCGCCTGGCCGTGGGCGGCGGGGGTCGTCTGAGGGTCTTCTGCGGGGTTTGCCATGGTCAAACGCTGCCTTTCGTAGGTACTCAAGGCCATACATTCTATCCCGCCCACGCGCTTCTCGCCGAGAGATAGTGCCAAACGTGTCGTATTTTGTGCCGGTTGCGACAAGCACCCGGATGCGGCGGGTAAAGCGGGTAATCTTGAGGCAACGACAGGATAGGTCCGGCCGGTTTGGCGCGCTTATTGCCTTCTAGTGCCAAAAGCCACTCCTCCCCTCCTTCCCGGCTTTTGCTGGCAACAAGGTCCGCTTGTCGTCTTGCCTCGGACGGGCCGGGCGCCGCTTGTGTGGCACTCGGCCCATCTGCTGTTTTAGGGCGTTTTGGCCCGCCGTGACCCCTACCGCGAGCGTCCGCCCGAGTTATCCCATAGTAAAAACCGCTTTGCCAAGTAGCCTGGCCGTTTTGTCAATCTGCCAACTGGGCAAACGTGCCCAAAGCCGCCCCGGCTACTTGCTCATCCCAGTTTTACTATGGGATAACTCAGGCGGACCTCTTCCAGCCCCCAACCGCAGCCAAAAGAGGGAATCTTCGTGCCTTATGCGCTCGAATCGGCCCTGAGCGGTCTTGTCGGCCACCGCTTGACCATGCAAAAGGAGCGCTTGCAGAAACCAGGAAATCCTCTGAGGCTGCTCGTGTGACCGCTGCGTGGGCGGGTTTGACGGCGTTGCCGAGCGAGACGGTCGGCATTCGTTTGCGATGACGCCCGCACCTCGGGCTTTGATGCTTTGGGTGCGGGCGTCGTTTGCTGGGCTTATTAGTGTTTGGCTAAGTGAAGGTGGGATAGGTTATGGGATATAGCTGGGGATCGCCCAATAGATTCTTTTAAGTCGCTCAATTTGTTCTGCGGCTAATTCATTGGCCTCTTTCTGAACGGCGAGAATTAGATCGTTTTGGCTCTTTTGGTTTTGGAGCTCGTCGAGCTGCTTGGTCTGAACTCCAAGAGACCCCACGAGTATGCGTAGCTGGTCCTGTGCGATGAGAGCCAATTGGGCTTCTTGGTCGGCAATCGATTCCAGCTGGCGGCTGGCTTGCGTTCGAAGCTCTTGCAGCTGTTTGTAGTTGGCGGCCATAGAAGCGATGAGCTGGGCATGCTGATCGTCGGCGTGGACCTGGAGCAGGGCCTCCTTGCGCGTGTCCGCATAGCCGCGATAGACCCGGTCGTAGAGCGCGTCTATCGCTGCCCAGTCTGCTTCTTCGGGTAAATTCTTGTCTTCGTTCGACTGCACCATCAAGGTCAGCTTGTCGTGAAGGGCGTTGACCTGGGCGTTGTATTTTTGCAGCTCCTCGGTGGTCTTTTTGATATCAACGACTCGCAAAATCTCCGCCCTGGCGATCGCCGCCTCTACTGCCGACAAGACCTCTACATACTTGAGCTCAGTCAGAGTGTCTATCTTGTCTGCATAATGTTCGGCCTTCTTGTTGTGCGAAGCCTCAAGCTCAGCGAGATCGGCAAGGTTGCGCTGCAGATGCGCTTTATGCGCAGCTCTTTCATTTTCTAGGCTTGCTAATGACTTACTTGCCGCGGCTTTTCTTGACCAAATCGAGCCGACACCATATAGGGTGCAGGCTGTGGCTAAGCCGACATAAAATGATGAGAAGTCGGCGGGGTTATTGCTTTTAATGCATAAGAATGGCAGCAATGCGGCTGTTGCAGCTACGATAGGGCCCCAAAAGAACAACCCAATACCGATCTTTTTATTAATCGAGAGGCGGACGCTGACGCCGATGAGATAGCCTCCCAACAACGCGAAACCGAGACACGACCAAAGGCTGCTGGGGTTCGCCTTCCCGCTTTCCGTGGCCCATATGACGGCTGCTTCAAGCGCGAAGGACGCCGCTGCAAAGAGGAAAGCGCACGGAAGCGGTGGATATGTGGCGCTTATAATTTCTTTCGTTTTAGATTTGTAATACTGATCACTTATGGGATGACAATTCTTTTGGATGATGGAGCGGCGGGCTTCATAATCCTCGTCGTCGACACTCATCAGCTTGAAAGTGTTGTCAAGCTCCGCGCTTATCTCCTTTTGGAGCTGGCGTGTATCGGCTATGACTTTATCGGACGAGTACTTGTAGTAACCCCCCCATCCATGGGGACGATGTGATTGTAGTGGTCCTCCGTTTGGCGAAGCCGATCGACCGCGGCGTCGTACTCGTGGTAGACCTCTCTAAAAGCCGCCATGTCCTCAACGATGCCCATTTTAACCTCGCTATCAACGCGCCCTCGATGGAGGGCAACCGATATGTTTGGCTCGCGTCTGTATGACAAGCAAAAAGTATAAGTTCAAATGCCGGTGTTTTCTTTGCCTCGGCGCAAGGTTTTATTCATTCTTGAGGATGGACCGCGCCTACAGGGCCCCTGCGCGAGATTTCCGGGTTTAAAACGGGGGTTGGGGAGTAGACGGG
>CAVDXJ010000045.1:0-8482 GCA_963612765.1 Oscillospiraceae bacterium | reverse complement strand
ATGGGGCGCGCGGCGAGAAACGCCGAGGGCAAGGTAGTCATGTACGCCGATACCGTCACCGACTCTATGCAACAGGCAATCGACGAGACTTTGCGCCGCCGCCAGCTGCAGGAGGCCTACAACACCGAGCACGGCATCGTGCCGCGCACAGTGAAGAAGTCCATCACCGACATCGCGAGCTTCATCAGTGAGGCCGACGAGAACGTGGGCAAGAGAAAGCGCAAGGACCACGCCTTCTATACCGCTTCTGGTGAGGGGGCCGACGAACAAGGCGCGCCCGAGGATCGCCACGTCTTTGAGCTGGGCGACCTTACGCGTGCTGAGCTTGAGGAAGTGGCGGCAGGCCTTGAGGAGGAGATGACCCGGGCTTCCGAGGACATGGATTTCGAGCGCGCAGCCGCCGCTCGTGACCGCCTGGTCGAGGTGAAGGCGCACTTGGAAGGCGTCTCGGAAGATGACGTTATGGCGCGCCTTAAGGCCGGGGCCCGTAAGGGGAGTGCTCACGCCACCAGGAAGAAGTATCGGCCGCGTAAGAAGTAGCGGTTGACAAGAGGCAGGTGCCTGGAAGCGGCGCCAAGAAGGGGAGGGGCGGCCTATGTCAAAAGAGATGCCCGCGCGCAAAGAGAATATCTTTGGCTATCTCACGCACGAGTTCGAGGACTTTGACCAGCGTGCCTTGGGCGACTGCGACAGCCTTGTGCTGGCTTGCTTGTCCTACTACCGTCTGCCTGCAGACGCCGCGGCCGCCCGCACGGGAAAGGGTATGCCTCTGGCCGATATTTTTCGCGCCGACTGGTTCGACGAGATGTGCGAGGGGCTATGGGACCCGGCGGGTTTGATCGAGCTTCTCGCCTGCGTTGTGGCCTCGCCGCGTTTGCGCGGCACTCGTTTGTGCAACTACGTGAGCGAGACCGACGAGGAGCAGCAAAAGCAGTTCTCGGCCTGCACGCTCAAGCTGCCAAACGGCGAGTGCTATGTATCCTTTCGCGGTACCGACAACTCGCTTGTGGGTTGGAAAGAAGACTTCAATATGGCCTTCGAGACCAACGTCCCCTCGCAGGTGAGGGCCGTCGAGTATCTTGAGGCTGTGGCAAAGTCCACTCGGGCGCCGCTTTACCTGGGTGGCCACTCCAAGGGCGGCAACCTTGCTGTGTACGCTGCCGCACGCTGCCGCGCGTCCACTTTCAAGCGCGTGAAGAGGGTTTTCTCGCATGACGGTCCCGGTTTCACGGCAGAGGCCTTGGCCTCGGCCGATTACGCTCGGGTGGGCGGCAAGCTGAGCAAGACGGTGCCCGAGTCCTCACTTATCGGCATGATGTTCGAGCAGCAAGAGGACTACACCGTGGTGCGCTCCACGCAGGTGGGCATCATGCAGCATGACCCGTTCTCGTGGGTGGTCCAGGGCTCCTCGCTCGTCGATGCGGACGACATGTCGAGAAGCGCCGTCTACGTCGACCAGAGAATGAACGAATGGGTTTCCTCTGTGCCGCGCGAGGTCCGCGAGGGATTCGTCAACACGCTCTTCTCGGTTCTGTATGCTGGCGGGCAGGATACCCTGGCCGGGCTCAAGAGCAACCTGCCCGAGACCTTGCCGGCCATGTTGTCGCAGCTCACGGCATTGGACGGCGAGCAACGGTCATACCTTACGCAGGCCATCGTCGCCTTGGCGCGCGCCTTTGCGCCCATGCTCGAGCTGCCGCAGTTCTTGGTAGCGCAGCCTATGGTGCCCGAGGGCCAGGAGGATGCCTCTGGCGCGGACGCACCGCTCATCGAGTGCGCGCCCGCATGGCTGGAAAAGCTGCGTGCCGCGGCGGCGCAAGTCAGCCCAGGTGCTCCACAAGCTTAGTCGCGGCTAAGATGCCGTCGGTGGCGGCGCTCATGATGCCGCCGGCGTACCCCGCGCCCTCGCCCACGGGCCATAGGCCGACGACCCTCGTGGACTGACCGTCCCGGCCTCGCACCACGCGCACGGGCGAGCTCGAGCGCGTCTCGACGCCCGTCAGGACGGCGTCCGGCGCATCGAAGCCGCGGAGTTTTCGCGCCATGCGGGGAATCGCCGCGCGCAGGGTCTGGGTGATGTAATCGGGCAGGCAACCGTCAATCTCGGTGTAATGGACACCGCGCGGGTAGGTGGGCTGCACCTTTCCGCAGGCAGACGAGGGAACACCCTGCAAGAAGTCGCCCACCAGCTGCGCCGGGGCCACGTAGGCGCCGCCGCCCTCGGCAAAGGCCGCGCGCTCGCAGCTGCGCTGCAGGGCGATACCCGCCAGCACGTCGTCGCCCGGCAGGTCGTCGGGAAAGACGTTGGCGAGAAGGCCCGAGTTGGCGTTTTTGCCCGCACGGTCCGAGAGGCTCATGCCGTTGGTCACCACGCCGCCCTTCTCGCTGGCGGCGCTCACCACAAAGCCGCCGGGGCACATGCAGAAGCTAAAGGCGCTGCGGCCCTGTGGCAGGTGCTCAGAGAGCTTGTAGGGGGCGGCGCCCAGGGCGGGGTTTCCGGCCGCGCGGCCGTAAAGGGCCCGGTCGATGTTTGCCTGCAGGTGCTCAATGCGCACGCCCATGGCAAAGGTCTTGCGCTCCATGGGCACGCCTTTGGCCTTGAGCAGCTCAAAGACGTCGCGGGCCGAGTGGCCGCAGGCGACCACGACGTCGGAGGCCGCTATCTTCTCCTCGCGCGTCTCGCCGTCTGCGCCGGTCTGCGCGACAGTTACCCCGCAAACGCGGCCGCTGATGATGTCGATGTCGGTCATGCGGCAACGAAAACGCACCTCGCCGCCCGCCGCGCGAATCTCGGCAACGATGTTCTCGACCACCGTAGGCAAGACGTCCGAGCCTACGTGGGGCTTTGCGTCCCACAGAATGCGCGGCTGGGCGCCGGCGGCCACAAAAGTCTCGAGGATAAGGCGGTGAGCAGGGCTTTTGGTGCCGGTCTGCAGCTTTCCGTCCGAGAAGGTCCCGGCGCCGCCCAGGCCAAACTGGATGTTGCTCTCGGTATCGAGGATGCCTGTCTTGTTGTGCGCGTCCACGGCTTCGCTGCGACGGCGGGCATCGTCTCCACGCTCGATGAGCAGGGGCTCAAGTCCGGCACGGGCCAGGTAGAGGGCACAGAACAGGCCCGCACAACCGGCGCCAACCACAACCGGGCGGCCGACCTTGGTCTTGTCCCAGGTAAGGGGCGCGTCGGGGTAGGCGAAGGAGTCCGCATCGGCCAGCGTGACGCCCTTCTCGGCGTGTACGGCGGCAAGGGCGTCCAGGACCTTATGCTCTTCGGCAACTCCGCCGGTCAGCGCCACGCGCAGGGTGAGGCCCACGACGATGTCGTTTCTCTTGCGCGCGTCGATGGAGCGGCGGCGCCTCTCGACCTGCGCGATCTGCGAGGGCTTGACGCGCAGCTTCTTGGCCGCGGCCTTCTTGCAAAGCGCGACTTCCTGTGCGTCGGTGCCGTCCAGCTGGCTTAAGTGGAACCTGATACCAGAGACCTCTAGCATGCGGGGTGCTCTCCTTCTTAGATCGTGTGGGCGCGAGCGTGTATGGCTGCGCCCTCGCCGGCTACCATACCGGATTTCCAGGCCCAGGCCAGGTTGAAGCCGCCACAGTCGGCGTCGATGTCAAGCGCCTCGCCGCAGGCAAAGAGTCCGGGTAGGTCGCTGACCTGCAGGTTATTGACGTCAAACTGTGATGTGGCGATTCCTCCACGGCTCACCTGTGCGCGGGCTTCGTCGGCCTTGCCGTCCACGGTGACCACAAGGTCATGGGCGGCGGCCACGGGGTCTGCCCCGGCACGTTTCAACGAAGCGCAGATAACAGGGTCGAGAAGACCCTCGGCGCAGCCGGCCGCCCGCAGTTTGGCCAGCCGCTCGCCTCCCAGCGCGTGTAGCAGGTCGATATGCACCTCGTCGCCGGGAATCGCCCGGCGCGAGAGGTCAAAGACGCAGATGCCGGAAAGGCCCCCCGTGCGAAACAGGACCTCGCCCTTCTCGGCGTAGATCTCCTGTCCGTCGCGGACCAGGCTCACGCGCCCGCGGGCACGCCTGCCGTCAAGTTCAGGGAGGTCAAGCGGGCTGTTGCCTCGTCCCGCCAAGCCGCACAGCACGGCCTCGCGCGACGTGGCCTCAAGTCCCAGCGAGCCAAAGCCCTCGCTCCTGCCGCCTCCGGCCAACACGACCGAGGAAGCCGCAAGCTCATGGCCCTTCTCGCCGCCTAACGCATCGCGGTAGGCAACACGCCAGCCGCCCTTGGCGCGTCTCACGTCCAAGACCTCGCGGGCGCACGCCATTACCACGCCTGCCCGTCGTGCGCGGGCCAGAAGCACCTCGCGCACCGACGCCGCCTGGTTGGAGAGGGGGTACAAGCGCCCGTCTTCCTCGGCCCAGGCAAGCCCACAGTCCTCAAAGAACCCCAGGATATCGGCCAGCCAGCTGTTCTGTGTAACCGCCGAGACGAACTCGGGCTGGTTGTAGCGCCAGCTCTCTAACCGCATGTTGGCAAAGTTGCAGCGTCCGTTGCCGGTGGCCAAGATGGTCCGCCCGCATTCCAGGTCGCGTTCCAACACGACGACCCGGACGCCCTTCTCGGCAGCAACAATGCCGGCGACCAGGCCCGAGGCCCCGCCTCCGCACACGGCCACGTCGCAGCGCGCCGGCACGTCGACGGCGGCGGCAGCGGCAAGCGCGGCGGCCTTCACCTGGGCCCGCGACGGAGCCTTCTTACCCTTTGTTGTGTTGCTTGACATGGCCTTTGACCTGCTCTTCGTTTCTGTCCGGTTAGCTGAGAAGCGCCTGCGTGAACTCGGCCACCGCGACCACGGTGTCCACGGCCTCGTCCAGAAGACCGCTCGCGAGCTTGGACTCAAAGGTGCCCTCGTCGCAGGCCTGCGCCAGCTCGGGGTCGATGGGTAGCTGGCCCAAGGCCATGATCTCGAAGTGGTCGGCCGTCTCTTCCAGGCGCGAGGGCCCAAAGGGGTAGATCTTCTTGCCGCAATCCGGGCAGCTTACATAGGCCATGTTCTCGACCAGGCCCAACACGGGCACGTCCATCATGTTGGCCATCTTGACGGCCTTGCCCACGACCATCTGCACGAGGTCCTGCGGCGAGCTCACGATGACCACGCCCTCGACGGGCAGGCTCTGGAAGACGGTGAGGGCCACGTCCGAGGTTCCCGGGGGCATGTCGACCAGCAGGTAGTCCAGCTCGCCCCAGGCGCACTGGCCCCAGAACTGCTTGATGGCGCCAGCCACCACGGGGCCGCGCCACAACACGGGGTCGTCCTCGTTTTCCAGCACCAGGTTGGCGCTCATGACCTTGATGCCACCACGGGTCTCGACGGGAACAAGCAGGTTGTCCTGGGCATATGCGTGCTGGCCCGAGAGACCAAACATCTTGGGGATGGAAGGGCCGGTGACATCGGCGTCCAGGATGCCCACGCGCGCGCCGCGGCGGGCCAGCTCGCAGGCCAGGATGCCGCAGACCAACGACTTGCCCACGCCGCCCTTGCCCGAGACGACGCCGATGACGTTTTTGACCACGCAACCCGCTGCGGGCCCTTCCTGGGCGGGCGTCGCGTTTTCCTGCGGCGTGACGTTCTTCTCGCCGGCCGATCTCGATGCCTCGAACTCGCGACGGATCTGCTCGCGCTCGGCTTCGTCCATGTGGGGCCTCCAATGCTTGGCTGATATGGGTGCGCGGCGTCACGGCCGCGCTGGTTAGGCAACTCATCTATATTACTCGCCGTGACGGCGGGGTAAAACCGGGGTAAACGCGCGTTCGCAAAACCGATTGAACTTAATACAATAGGTAGGTTCAACCGCGTCAAGAAAGGCTGCTATGCCCGGCACCGCCAACGAAAGAGATGCCCGCATCATGGGCCCCGTTCAGGGACGAGACGCGTTTGCCCTGGACTCCGATGGCTTTACCTGCGAGAAGGTCCTGGACGAGCCCGAGGTCTGGCGTGTCGAGCTGCTCATGGGCCAGACCTTTTTGCCCTCGGTCAACGCCTTTGTGGTGCTAGACGGCGGCGAGGCGCTGGTGGTGGACACCGGCACGGCCGACGACTACAACGACACGCGCCTCATGCGCGCCCTGCTGCGCCTGGGCGTCGACCCTGCACGCACGACCCTTTTTTGCACCCATGCCCACAACGACCATGCGGCCCAGGCAGCCGCCCTGGCGCAGGCCGGGATCCGCGTGTGCGCCTACGAGAGGACCGTCGAGGACATGCGCCTTTTGCCCTCGCGAGCCTATCTCGACACGATGGTTTCTCGTTTGATGGTCGAAGGCGTCGAGAAGGACGAGGCCGCCCAGATGGCGGGTGCTATTTGGAAGCACAACGTCGACATCGAGGCACAGGGCGTGCGATGCGAGTCCTTGGCGGCGGGCGACCACTTAACCTGCGGACGCTGGTCCTTTGAGCTTCTCCCCATGCCCGGTCACACCCCGGGCCAGTGCATCCTTTGGCTTGCCGAGAAGAGCCTGGCCTTCACGGGCGACGTTGTCTTGTTCGCCTGCTCTACGTGCATCAGCTTTTGGGAGGGCATGGGCGACTCGATGTCCGACCAGCTGGGCAGCCTGGCGCGCTTGCGTGGCCTGGGCGTCGAGCATCCCATGTTGGGCCACGGCGTGCCGCAAGGCGATCTTTCGGAACGTTGCGAGAAGAACATCGCCCACCACCTGCGCCGCGCCGATCGCGCGCTTGCGGCCGTGGCCGAGCACCCCGGCTCCACGGGCTTCGAGCTGGTGCCTTATTTGGGCTGGCACGCGCCCTTTGACGTCTGGGACCAGGTCCCGGCCCTCACCAGGTGGTTTCTTGTCTCGGAGAGCATCGCGCATCTCGACCGCCTGGTCGCCCTCGGCAGCATTGCCCGCAATGTGGACGCGGCCGGCGTCAACCGGTACTTCCCGGCTTAACCCGGATGGCCACTGTCCGCGGCCACGGTCTTGGCGTGATTTGTGAATTGTTCTTGTGCGTACAGGTGTTCTGAACTACACTGGGAACACTCAACACGAACTCTCACGGGAGACCTGTATGGCACAAGAATCCATCATCATTCGCGGCGCGCGCGAGCACAACCTCGCCAACGTCGATGTTGACATCCCTAGGGACAAGCTCGTGGTCATCACGGGCTTGTCTGGCTCGGGCAAGTCGAGCTTGGCCTTCGATACGATCTATGCCGAGGGCCAGCGCCGCTACGTCGAGAGCCTCTCCAGCTACGCGCGCCAGTTCCTGGGGCAGATGGACAAACCCGACCTGGATTCTATCGATGGCTTGTCCCCGGCCGTCTCAATCGACCAAAAGACGACGTCGAGAAACCCTCGCTCTACCGTGGGCACCGTCACCGAGATATACGACTACCTGCGTCTTCTTTTTGCGCGCATCGGCACGCCGCACTGCCCTGAGTGCGGGCGCGTGATCGAGCGCCAGACCACCGACCAGGTGGCCGATAAGGTCCTGGAGCACGCGCAGGGCCGACGCGCTTTTGTGCTTGCCCCGGTGGTCGTGGGCCGCAAGGGTGAGTTCGCCAAGCTCTTTGAGGACCTGCAAAAAGAGGGCTTCTCCCGTGTGCGCGTGGACGGCGAGGTGCGCGACCTCGACGAAGAGATTAAGCTCGAGAAGAAGCTCAAGCACGATATCGAGGTCGTGGTCGACCGCATCGTGGTGCGTGAGAACTCACTGGGCCGCATTGCCGAGGCCGTTGAGCAGGCCACCAAGCTCGCGCAGGGCAAGGTTGCCTTCTGGCTTTTGCCCGACAAGAACGACCCCGAGCACATTCCCGGCGAGCTTCTCCAGTACTCGTTGGCCCTGGCTTGCCCCGAGCATGGCCACTCCTTGGACGACCTGCAGCCGCGTGACTTCTCGTTCAATGCCCCCTACGGCGCCTGCCCCGACTGCGACGGCCTTGGTTTTCGCAAGATCGTCGACGCCGAGGCGCTGATCGAGGACCCCAGCCTGTCTATCTCCGAGGGCGTCTTTGGCAGTCTCTTTGGCAAGTCGAACTACTGGCCGCAGATCTTCGCGGCTGTCTGCGCACACATTGGCGTGAGCGATAAGACCCCGTGGAAGGACCTGCCCAAGAAGGCGCAGGAAACCCTGCTTTCGGGCCTTGGCGAGAAAAAAATCAAGGTCGAGTATCACACCCTCGACGGCCGCGACACCAACTGGTTCACGGCGTTTCCCGGCGTACGCAAGGCCCTCTTCGATAAGTATCAAGAGACCACGAGCGAGACTATGCGGACGCACCTGGAGAAGTACATCCGCGAGGTCCCCTGCACCACCTGCAACGGCGCGCGCCTAAAGCCCGAGATCTTGGCCGTCACGGTGGGCGGCAAGTCCATCTGGCAGGTCTGCGAGCTGTCGTGCAAGGAGGCCCTGGTCTTTTTCGAGAACCTTGAGCTCACCGAGCGCCAGGCGTTTATCGCCGCGGCCATCGTCAAAGAGATTCTGGCCCGTCTGCGCTTCCTCGTGAACGTAGGCCTTGACTACCTCACC
>CAVDXJ010000044.1:0-8486 GCA_963612765.1 Oscillospiraceae bacterium | reverse complement strand
TCGAGGGCCAGGGCGAGGACGTAGAGGGGTACGCGGCGGCGCTGGCCGGCAAGGTCCTTGCGGCCGCGATCAAAGTCCAGGCCTCTGGGGCTGGCAACTAACGTAATTTAAGGAACGCGGGCAGCGAGCAATCGCGCGAGCTTCTCGCGATCAGGATGGGAGAGATGATGCCAGGCAAGATGCTCGGTGGACGATACCAAGTCCAGGACAAGATCGGTACCGGCGGCATGGCCACGGTGTTCCGCGGCCTCGATGAGGTCCTGGGGCGCACCGTCGCCATCAAGACGATGCTTCCGCAGTACGCGACCGACCCGTCGTTTGCTGCTCGCTTTAAGCAGGAGGCCCAGGCGGCCGCTGCACTGCAGAGCCCGTACATCGTCTCGGTCTACGACTGGGGCAAGGACGCCGACACGTACTACATCGTCATGGAGTACCTGCGCGGCACCGACCTCAAGACCGGCATCCGCAACCATGGCGCGCTGGACTGCAAGAAGGTCGCCCAGATCGGCAGCCAGATCGCGCAGGCGCTGTCTGTGGCCCACAAGCACGACATCATCCACCGCGATATCAAGCCGCAAAACATCATGGTGCAGCTGGACGGCAACATCAAGGTGATGGACTTTGGCATCGCCCGCGCCAAGAACAGCCACCTCACGCAGGACAACTCGGTCCTGGGCACTGCTCACTACGTCTCTCCCGAGCAGACCCAGGGCAAGGAGCTTGGCCCCACCACCGACATCTACTCGCTGGGCATCGTGATGTACGAGTCGGTCACCGGCCAGGTCCCCTTCAAGGGCGACGACGCTATCTCGGTCGCGCTGAAGCAGGTCAACGAGCAACCCCTGCCCCCTTCTCAGCTCAACCCCAAGGTGGACCCCTCGCTTGAGGCCATCATCTTGAAGTGCATGCAGAAGAACCCCGCCGACCGCTTCCAGACGGCCGACGAGCTCTACCGCACCCTGCGCGACTACCTGGCAGGTCGTCTCTCGTCGGTGAACACCGCTACCGCGACGGCCATGTTGCCGGCACAGGGCACCAACCGCCTGACGCCCGGTCAGCGCGCCGTCTCCAACACGGCCGCCATGCCGCGCGCCGCCGTCAACCCCAGCCGCACCGGCAACTTCCGCCCGCAGACAGCGACCGACCAGGCCGCGCAGGAAGAAGCCGAGCGCGAGAAGAAGCGCAAGCGCAACGTGGTCATTGGCGTTGTGGTGGGCATCGTTCTTCTCGCCGCTGCCGCCGTCGCGGCCTTCTCGCTGCTTAACTCGGGGAGCAAGACGTACGCGGTTCCCAACCTGTCCGGCTACACGCGCGAGCAGGCCGAGGCAGCCATCAAGTCGGCCGCCGGCAACTTCACCGTGGGCACCGTGACCGAGACCTACGACGACACCGTGGCCGAGGGCTACGTCGTCGACCAGTCCCCCAACGCAAACCGCGAGGTCTCCGAGGGCTCGTCGATCAGCTTCCGCATCTCCAAGGGCAAGGAGCCCGCAGCCACTGTCACCGTGCCCGACCTCTCGGGCAAGACCGTGGACGAAGCCGAGAAGCTCCTCAACGCGCAGCAGCTCAAGGGCAAGGCGGGCGGCACCGAGAACAGCGACACCGTCGAGGCGGGCAAGATCTGCCGCCAGGACGTGGCTGCCAACTCCAGCGCCAAGGCCGGCGACACCATCACCTACTACGTGTCCCTGGGCGTGGGCGAAATCACCGTCCCCAACGTGACCGGCGACTCCGAGAGCTCAGCCACGGCCACGATGACCGAGAAGGGCTTCCAGGTCTCCACGACCTACGAGTACAGCGACTCCGTGGACAACGGCTACGTTATTCGCACGACGCCCGCCAAGGGCAGCAGCGCCAAGAAGGGCGACACGATCACGCTCGTTGTCTCGAAGGGCAAAGAGGACAAGACCGTGTCTGTCCCCAGTGTTGTGGGCATGACCTACGCAAACGCCAAGAGCACGCTGGTCAACGCGGGCTTTAGCGTGAGCCTGGGCAGCGGCAGCGAGTCCGGCACCGTTACCGCCCAGTCCGTCACCGGCCGCGCCGAGAAGGGCACCAGCATCGTCCTGACGTGCACGACGCCTTCCAGCAACAGCGGGTCCGGCACCAACGGCAGCAACAGCGGCGCCGGCACCAACAGCGGCTCCGGCTCCACCACGGGCGGCAACACCGAAACCGAGTAACCCGCTCGTCTTTGCAACACGCCAAGGCCCCGAGAAGCACCGCTTCCCGGGGCCTTTCTTGTGGCCATCAAATCCTACCGGCAAAACTCCTGCAACACCTTAAGCCTTGGAGCAAAGTCGTCGAGAAGGTCCTCCGCGATAAACGCTGTCGAGTCCAGCACTTCTCCGTACTCCCCCTGACCTGCCGCCATCAACGCCTCAGGCAAAAGATCAACAATGGGCTTAGCTAGGTTTGCCAGCGCTTTTCTCGTCACCCCAAGGTCAGCAGCCAAGGCAGCGAAGTTCTCTGGACCAATCGCATCAATGTCACGCGTACCACCAAAAGCCATTGCCATCTGTCTACTAAAACGCTCGAAACGCGTGGTGCAAACAAGGTCATAGGCAGGAGCCAAACCTACAAGATACGCCCTAGCTTTAGGCCGTTCACTCAAAATGGAATAGTTCTTGAGATGCGCGTCGCAATCGCCAATCGCGTAGGCAAAACACAGTGTCCTTGCCAGCTGCGCAATATCCTGCGCAGGATTCTTGCTATTCTTCCTAAGGAACTCAGCGACCGCCTTCACGCTACCACCGGGCTGCTCCAGGTACTTAGACGAGCTGTTAACTCCCAATGCCTGCGCAAAGTCTTCTTGGTGTCGTCTTTCAACCACAAGGTTCGACCCATCGTCAACCGCAACGGTTCGGTCAAATCTCTCAACCGCCAAAACGGGTTTCGAAACGTCGAGAAGGGCAACATCAGCAACCTTTAAGCCGCACGCATTCGCGGCTTTCATACAGATAAACTCAATCTCCGGAACGTCTAAGAGGTGGCTGGTCTTAAGGATATGGGTCGTAGCCGCATAACCGTGCGGCTTAAACCATCCCCCGGTCCATGCGGCCTCCGGCTTGTGAGCAAGACCTGTCTTAGTTTGAGTTCCCGCCAGAGAAAGGCGCGTCACGGTATTGAGCGAGGCAACGGCAACATCACTCGAGAATAAGGCCTTGAGGCCTTCTAAGGACACCGCCTCGTAACCCCCATCAACCGTTTTAACAGGCGCATCGACGATAAGAACATCTCCGATGCACTCCCTGCCGCACGCTTCCAATAGCGAGATGTAGTCCCCCTCGGGAAGCTCTAACCGAGCAGCCAAGGAGTTACGTGCCTCGCCCTCTGGAAGCAGGCCATTAAAGTACGGCAGCATAGCAAGCTCTAAATACGGCTCACTTTGAAGCGGCAGAGAGGCGGATAAGGGAATGGCACCTTCCATTTGCAGGTAGTCGGCGTCATACGTAAACGTAGCCGTAGAAAGCTCCGTCACTTCAATGGTACCGACAAACACAGGGGCATAAAGATTTAAACGATGCACATACAGCGTCTTCATCCTTATCTCCTCGCGGCAAAGAGGTCGAGACCGAGCGTATTAGCGACAACAAGAACCTTGCCGATCTCGGCGGTTTCCTTGCCGTTTTCGATATTGCTTAAAAAAGTGATACCCACGCCCGAGAGTCCCGCAAGCTCAGCCTGCGTCAAGCCTTGGCTTTTGCGAGTTTGGCGGATAATTTCACCCAAATCACCCGGCGTTTGAATCGGCTGCATTTGCCCTCACTTTTATGCGTACGCGTAAATCCCAGTAATTTATACCAAATCTTATGCGTTCGCATAAATTACCGCAAGTAAATCTCGGGTGCTAGTGACACTACGAGGGCTTTTCTGTGGCATATGCGGCACTTCAAGGGGTTTTCTGTACAGAAAAGCAGCCCAAATGCCGCCGCGGGCACAGAAAACCTCCCAAAATGCCACCGGGGCTCCGCAACTCGGCCACGCGCGCACAAAAAAGGCCAGGGGCGAGATGCCCCCGGCCTGTTCAATCATGGTGCCCCCGGGCCGATTCGAACGGCCGACACCCGCTTTAGGAGAGCGGTGCTCTATCCCCTGAGCTACGAAGGCATGAAACCTGATTCTAACACCTTAGCGACGCCTGCGCCCGTCTCGCCGGAACGTCTGCGCCACACGGCATAAAACCTACTTGCTGGACTTCTCGGACTTGGGAGCCTTCTCGTCGCCGGCAGCTTTGTCTGCCTGGGCGAGAAAATCGGCCACGTGCTTGTCGCTCATGCTGGCAAGGCGCTTCTCGGCGGCCTTACGGCACGGACGGCGCTTCACCAGGTCGTAGATAAAACCGCCGATGATGAAGACGTACGCCAGCACCAGCGCGACGATCGAGACGATGCCCGAAGTGGTACCCAAGTCCTGGCCGCCCAGGAAGTAGGCCACCAACAGAGAAACCACGGTGCAGCCAAAGCCAATGCCCAGCAGGATCCACCAGATCTTCTCGGTGCGCTTGTACTCGGGGTTGGCCTTGAGGATAAGGTCGTAGGCGCGGGTACGCTGGTCCTCGCGGGCACGCTCGCGAGCGCGCTCGGCCTTCTTCTCTTCCTTGGTCATGCTCGAGCGCTCAAGCGGCGTGGCGCCCTTGTACTTGCCCTCGGCGCGCACCGAAGAGCCGGCCTCGGTCTTGGGGCGGCCGGTGGCGGCAGAAGACTTGCCAGGGTTAAACGGGTCGTACGAGGCGACCTTGGCCTCGTCGTCCTTCTCGCCGTCCTTCTTCTTGGGGGCAAGGTTAGAGACGTTCTCTTTGGCTTCGGAGCGGGCGCCCTCGATCGTGTCACGCAGAGACATTGGACTCCTTCATGGGTTTGAACTCGGTACCGGTAATGATCTGGAAAGCCTCCTGGTAGCGGCTGGAGGTTCCCTCAAGCACGTCGGCGGGGAGCTTCGGCGCGTCGCCGGTGAAGTCCCAGTTGGCCTTGAGCCAGTCGCGGACGTACTGCTTGTCGTAGCTGGGCTGGACGTGGCCCTCGGCGTAGCCCTCGGCCGGCCAGAAGCGGCTGGAATCGGGGGTCAGGCACTCGTCGATCAGCGTGAGCTGGCCGTCGATGAAGCCAAACTCAAACTTGGTGTCGGCAATGATGATGCCGCGGGTGGCGGCGTACTCGGCCGCGGCCTTGTAGATCTTGATGGAAGCGTCGCGCAGCTGCTCGGCCACGTCGGCGCCCACGATCTCGCAGCAGCGCTCGAAGCTGATGTTCTCGTCGTGGTCGCCCAGCTCGGCCTTGGTGGAAGGCGTAAAGATGGGCTCGGGAAGCTTAGAGGCCTCGGTCAGGCCCTCGGGCAGCTTGATGCCGCACACGGTGCCGTCGGCGTCGTAGGTCTTCTTGCCAGACCCCGTAAGGTAGCCGCGCACGATGCACTCGATGGGCACGGTCTGTGCCTTCTTGACCAGCATAAAGCGGCCGTCAAGGTAGTCGGCGTACTGCTTGAACTCCTCGGGCAGGTCGGCCACGTCGCAGGAAATCATGTGGTTGGGCATAAGGTCGGCAAAGCGCTCGAACCAAAACGCCGAGATACGGGTCAAAACCTCGCCCTTGAAAGGAATCTCGTCGGGCAGGATGTAGTCGAACGCGCTGATGCGGTCAGAAGCCACCATGAGCAGCTTGTCTTTGCAGTCGTAGATGTCGCGAACCTTACCGTGGGAATCCGGACGAAGCTCAATAGTTGCCACGATTGACCAACCTTCCTTGGCTGTGATTTGCCTCTCTGACGCAAGGCTGTGCCGTATGCACAATCCACTAGTTTAGCGCAACGGCATAGGCGCGAGCCAGGTGGCGAGAAACCCCACGGCCCCGGCATCAAGCGACGGCGAGAAGACCGCGCGGTCCGGGCCTCGCACGGCTCGCAAGCCGCCGCGCGGCCCCTACCCCTCCTGGATGACCTGCGCCAGGTTGCGACGACCGCGGTTCTGGGGAATGCGCAGCGTAAACGTGGTGCCGCGACCCAGCTCGCTCTCGACCAGGATGGTGCCGTTGTGCTTGTCCACGATCTCTTTGGTCAGCGAGAGGCCAACGCCCAGACCGCCACTCACGCGCTCGCGGCTCACGTCCGAGCGCCAGAAGCGCGAGAAAGTCTGCGGGATGTCCTCTTTGGCGATGCCGATGCCGGTATCCTGCACCGAAATCAGCACGTCCTCGCGCTCAAGCTTGACCGAGACCTTCACGTAGCCATCGGCATCGGTGTAGCGCATGGCGTTGCTCATGAGGTTGACCACGGCCTCGCGAATAAGGTCGGCGTCGATGTCGGCCATGACCTCGTCGCGCCCGCTCTCGTTAATAAAGCGCAGGTGAAGGCCCTTCTCGTGGAACAAAGCGTGCTGAGAAGAAACCAGGCTCTTGATCAAATAGACCACGTCGGTGCGCTCGGTCTTAAGGTCGGCCGTGTTGTTCTCAAGGCGCGACAGCTTAAGCATGGCATCGACCAGGCGAGACAAGCGCCGCACCTCAGAAGCCACGGTCTCAAAGTGCTCGTCGTCGGCAGGAAGCACGCCGTCCTGCATGGCCTCGACCGTGGCCTGCATGGCCATCAGCGGAGTACGCAGCTCGTGGGCCACGTCGCCGGTAAGGCGGTGCTCGAGCTTAAGGTCGCGTTCCAGCGTGGAGGCCATGTCGTCAAAGGTCTCGCCCAGCTGACCGATCTCGTCGCCGCCGCTCACGCCCGAGCGCGCCGTCATGTCTCCGTTGCGGATCTGCTTGGCGGTCGAGGTGATGCGCTGGATGGGCCTGGCCATCCTCTTGGAGGTAAAGAAGCCAATGACGCAGGCAAGCACGATGGCAATCGCGGCCGCGACCAGCACCGCGCCGTAAGAGTTGACCCTAAACGCGGCGTCAGACTTGGTGAGAAGGGCCTCGGACCCAAAGGCCCACAGGCGCACCGTGCCCACGACGGCGCCGTCCGAATCCAGAACGTCGGCCGTGACCACGGCTTCGGCCTCGGTGGGGGCAGACGACGTCAGGTTCGCCGTGCCGCCAGACCCGCGGGCGCCCGTCGCCGTGGCGACCCCCTTGACGTCGTCGTCCTTCTCGGTCGCAGTCCTTGCGTGCGACCACGTGTCGTCGTACAAGATCTTGCCGTTGGCGTCCAAGACCTGGACACCCAAATCGGCCGAGATGGACGACGCGCTGCGGGCCTCGCTTAAGACCTCATCGGTCCACTCATTGCCCGCCGCCGCGTACGCAGACGTTAGGCTCTCGGCGGTGGAATCGGCAAAACCCTGCATGTTTTGCCTGGTATACGCCATAAAGGTGTTCTCCCAGACAAACGCCAGGACACCGATCATGACCACGGCGGTCATGACGGCGGTCAGGGCAAAAGCCAGGGTCATGTGCGTCGAGAAGGCCGGCGTGGACTTGGGCTGGGGCTTGATGGTCCCCCACGAATTACGAGACGAGGGCTGCTTGGAGCCCTCGTCAGTCGCGTTCTTTCCTATGACAAAGCGTGCTGCCACGAAGTTGCCTACTTAGCCTCGGCGTTTTGCGGAGACTCAAAGCGGTAACCCACGCCGTGGACGGTGTAGAGCCAGCGCGGGTTGCGCGGGTCGTCGCCCAGCTTGGCGCGCAGGTTCTTGACGTGGGAGTCGATGGTGCGCTCGTAGCCCTCGAAGTCGTAGCCCAGGACCTTCTCGACCAGCTCCATGCGCGTGTAGACGCGGCCGGGGTGGCGGGCCAGGGTGGTCAAAAGCTTGAACTCAGAGGCGGTAAGGTCGATCTCGGCGCCCTCGACCAGCACCTTGTGACCCGAGATGTCGATGACCAGGTCGCCAAAGTCCAGGACCTCAAGCTGCGGCTCGGCCTCGGTGTGGGCGCGGCGAAGAAGCGCGCGCACGCGGGCAACCAGCTCGCGCGGCGAGAAGGGCTTGATCAGGTAGTCGTCTGCGCCCAGCTCAAGACCAATGATGCGGTCCTCGACCTCGCCCTTGGCGGTCAGCATGATGATGGGCACGTTGGACGTCTCGCGAATAGCGCGGCAAACGCGCTCGCCAGAGAGCTTGGGGAGCATGAGGTCGAGAATGACCAGGTCAAAAGAGTGCTTCTCGTACTCCTCGACGGCAGACTGGCCGTCACCCACGCCACGGACGATGTAGCCCTCGCGCTCAAGGTACGCCGCAACGGCGTCGCGGATGGCCTTCTCGTCCTCGACCAACAAAATCTTTTTCTCGTCTGAAGCCATGGGGCCTCCCTGATGATCGCTTGTACGCACGGCGGCAGTGTCCCGCCGCAAGTAACCCTAGTTTACCCCACGGCGCGGCGAGTGAAACCCCTCTATAGGCTAAAGGTCCTCACGGTGACCGTGGACGGATAGCCCGTATCGGGGTCTTTTACCGTCGAGAAGGTCACAAAGGTCGAGTTCTCGCCGGACCTTGCGGGGTACTCGCCGTAGTCAACCGAGCGGTCGGCCGACGACAAGCCGGTATAGGTTTGCTTCTCGGCGTC
>CAVDXJ010000043.1:0-8525 GCA_963612765.1 Oscillospiraceae bacterium | reverse complement strand
CCATGATGGAGCCGGACTCCGAGCCGTAGGTCTCGATGGCCTGAGCAATGATCTGTTCGCACTCCTGCTGAAGGTCGATGTCGATTGAAAGCACGATGTCGGTACCGTCGACGGCCTCCTCCACGTACGAGGCACCGCTTGCCATCGGCGAGCCGCCCGCGCCTGCCTCGTAGACCTTGGTGCCGTCGGTGCCGGTCAGGGTCTCGTTGTAGTAGTACTCAAGACCAGACAGGGCGGTGCCCTCGGAGTTGACGTAGCCAATAAGCTGGGCGCAGCTCGTGCCGTAGGGGTAGACGCGCTTGGTGTTGGAGTTGTAGTAGATGCCGATCATGCCCTCGTTGGACAAGCGGCTCTTGAGCTCATCTGCCACCGAGTCGTCGACCTGTGAGGCGAGAAGGGCATAGCGAGAATCGCGCGAGAGCTTCTCGACATAGGTGTCCTCGTCGCCGCCCAGGACCTCGACCAAGATTGCGGCCATGGCGTCGACGTTGTTCTCTTCCTGGACCTGTTTGGGGTCGGCCACGATGTCCTTGCAGTCGACGCTCATGGCAAGAACGTTGCCGTTGCGGTCGTAGATGGTGCCGCGCTTGGCGTGGATGGGCACGGTGTTGGTGTGGCTCTTCTCCGCCATTGACGATAGGTTGCCGGCATCAATGACCTGCAGCCAGATAAGGCGCAGGCACACGATGACGGCGACGGCGCCAAGCGCCATGAAGATGATGTTGGGATTGCCCTCGGGACCAAAGAACTTGCCGCGGCCCGCGTTTCTTATCTGCCTACGCGAACGAGAAGCCTCGTCGTACGAGGCTTCCGAGTGAGAGCGGGGCCGCCGAGGGCGTTGTCTATTATTCCTTGCCACGACACCAGTTTACCCTTCGGGCGTGGGCAGGACCTGCGCGTCGGCGGACTGCGCAGCATCAACATCTACTTGGCCGGCGGCGTCGGCCTCGACGGCCTCGCCCGCGGTTGCCGCGGTTGCCGCCGCGGCCTCGTCTGCGGTCGCGGCCTCGGTAATGTCGATGCTCATGGTCTCGCCGCTAAAGACCATCCCGTAGTTCTGGGTGGCGATGCGGCCGATGCGGGTGCTGCTGGAAAGGACCGAGCGCTCGATCTTGAGCTCATCGTTTAGCGACTGAGCCTCAGAGACCTCGGTGCGAAGGGTCGCGTTGGCGCGCAAGGTCGAGACGGTAGCCGTCGACAAAACGACGCGCACGGCGCCGATGACGAGAAGCGCCAGGGCGATGGAGCAGACCACTGCCACGCGAACGAGAAACTCATAAGAGACGCCGCTGCGCACCTTGGCATCAAGGCCACCGCCAGAGACGACCTCGAAGGACGGCGCGGCCTGCCTTTGTTGGCGAGCACGCCTCCTCTCGGCGTACTCCAGATCAATTGCCTCTGAACCCTGGTACCTCATGAGAAACTCGCTATCCCCTCTAGGAGAAAACCCATAGCCGTTGATAAAAAACATGGCAGGTACGCTGGGTTCTTGAGGGTTACTTTAGAGTTTCCCTCAAGTTTTGGTTGAGCGACCTTAAGACTTGCGTGAGTGTTGGTTGATACTTCGTTGATGCTTCGTTGGTAGTGCGTTTAGAGTGCGTTTTAGTTCGTTTTTGGTACATAAGTAGTGCGTCTTAAGGCTCCCATATGCAGACAGCCTTTTGGGCTGGCTGAAACGAGTTGGCTAGGAGGCGTCGAGCTTGATTGCCACCCTAGTGAGTGCGCTCCTGGAGCGCGGGTTTCTCGTAATCTCCTCGTCAGACGCAACGAGAGGCTTACGGGTCTTGACGTCGAGTATCGGCACATGACCGCAAACGCAAACCGGAAGATCCGGCGGGCAGGTGCAGCCCTGGGACAGCTCCGAGAAGACGTGCTTCACAATGCGGTCCTCAAGGGAGTGATACGCGATGACGCATATCCTTCCCCCGGGGTTGGCCCACCTCACCGCGGCGCGAAGGCCACGGTCCAGGACATCCAGCTCGTGGTTGACCTCGATGCGCAGGGCCTGGAAGGTCTTGCGCGCCGGGTGTCCGCCGTGCCTTCTGGCTGCCGCCGGAATGGCCGACTTCACGATCTCGACGAGCTGCAGGGTCGTCTTGACGGGGACATCGGCCCTTGCCTTGACGATTGCCTTGGCAATACGAGAAGCGAACTTCTCGTCGCCGTAAACGCGAAGGATTCTGGCGAGGTCTGCTTCGTTGTAGTGGTTCACGACCTCTGCTGCGGTTAGGGTGTTGTTACCAGAATCCATGCGCATGTCTAAGGGAGCGTCCTCGTGAAACGAGAAGCCCCTCTCTGGGATATCAAGTTGCGGAGAAGAAACGCCCAGGTCAAACAAGAAGCAGTCGACGCCGGGTATCTCTGCCTCGACCAAGAGGTCGTCGAGGTCTCCGAAGTTTCCCTTAAGCAGCTTGACGTCTGCGTTGGGAACTTCCTGCTCAAGGCGAGCCGATGCGGCGGCAAGTGCCATGTCGTCTTGGTCGATGCCAATAGACAGGCCTTGGGGCGCCACCCTCTTTGCCAGCTCCACCGAGTGCCCGGCTCCTCCCAGCGTGCAGTCGCAGACCACGTCGCCGGGCTTGGGGTCGAGCGCCCGAAGAACCTCCTCGAGCATTACGGGTATATGCCGATATTCTTCTGCCAAGGTACTGACCTTTCGAATAACTAGTCGCAGTAAAGCAGCGAATCGAAGCCCTCTTCGTAAACTGCGCGCATCTCGTTCCACTTGTCGGTGTTCCACACTTCCAGGTGGTCGTCCGCGCCCACAACCGTTACGTTTCCCACAAGACCGAGCTTCTCAGTGATCTTGTAGGTGGGCTGATCGACCTTGCCCAGCGCCACGCGGCCGGCCGAGTCGATCTCGACCTCCTGCGACGTACCCAACAAGAAACGCTTGAGCTGCGCGTCTTTGCGGTCACGGGCGTTAAAGCCGTTCTCGTTGGTCCTAAACAGACCGTTGAGCCAGACCTTAAAGCCTTCGACGGTAAAGCAGTTCAGGCATCCGTCGTACGGGACCAGCATCACCGTGTGATCGTCTTCGCCAAGAAGCTCTTTACGATACTTGGACGGGAGAGTGACACGACCCTTGGCGTCGACCGACATAGAGTAGGCGCCTGCGAGCATGTCTCCCTCCAATCTTTTACGGTGTTACGGTCCTTTCCTTCGGAGCGTGAAGAACACTATACGTCAAATTCCCCACCCTGCCCCACCAGAAAACACTTTTCCCCACTTTTCTGTTCGCAAACGGAAATTTGCGTCTTTTGGCGATGGAGCGGCCCCAGATGTTGGGTGTGCAAACATGTGTTTCCACAAAGCAGGACACCAACGGCGGCTCCATTGTGATGGAAGTGTGAATCCGCAGGTCAAAGGCGGTATATGACGGTAATTTAAACGCATATTGCGGTAGCGAGAAGCGTAATTTCGACTCACTTAACCGGCTGATTTGGCCCCAAGTGGGGCGATTTCCCAGGTGTGGGAAGCTCTCCCACCTGCGGTGGGGCGTCTGCCCACAATGTGGGGCGCCCTCCCACTCAAAGTGGGGGTGTGGGCCAATCCCCCGCCTTCCCACGTATGCCTCGTGCGGGATTTCTGGGTTTAAAACGCGCAGCAGCGAGTAGCTCTTCTCGCTCAACTGGGCAAACGTCGCTAAAATCGCCTTCGCTACTCCGCGCAAGCCGTTTTAAACCAGGAAATCTTGCGTGGATGCGTTGCGAAGGCGCAGAAACGGGGCCAAAGGCTAATCTTGGCGAGCCCGGGGATGGGCCGCCAGGTAGACGCGGCGGATGTGACTCGTGTCCACGTGGGTGTAGAGCTGCGTGGTAGCGATGCTCGCGTGACCAAGGAGCTCCTGAACAACGCGCAGGTCGGCTCCGCCTTCCAGTAGATGCGTCGCAAAACTGTGGCGCAGGGTGTGCGGATGCAGGCCCTCGATACCCGCCAGGCGGCCGTAGCGCTCGACTATAGCGTGGGCCGATTGGCGCGAGATGCGCCCGCCGCGCACGTTGAGAAAGACCGCCGACGTGGGCCGTCTCCCCACCAAATCGTCGCGACCCTGCTCAAGGTAGGCGACCAAGGCCTCACGGGCGCTACCCAGGATAGGCACGATGCGCTCCTTCGAACCCTTTCCAAAGACCCGGATGACCTCTTGCTCGGGCGAGAAGTCGCGCTTGTCCAGGCCAATGAGCTCGCTCGCGCGCAGGCCGCAGCCATAGAGGACCTCCAGCATCGCATGGTCGCGCAGGCCCGCAGGCGTCTGGGGAAAATGCTGGTCAAGCAGGCGCGCCGCTGCTTCCTGAGAGATGACATCAGGCAGCTTGGCGGGGCGCTTGGGCAAGGGGATCGCCGAGGTGGGGCACGACGCCGCGATCTGCTCGACGGCCATAAAGCGATGGAAGCCCTTGATGGCAGAAAGCGAGCGCTCCACCGTTGTGGGCGCAAGCCCCACATCGGTTAGCACGCCCAGGTACTCCTCCACAATCGCGCGGGTGACGTCGTTGGGAGCACAGATTCCGGCGCCCGCCAGGTAATCGACGTAGCGCAAAAGATCGCGGCCGTAGGCATCGATGGTGTTCTTGGACGAGCCCTTCTCGACGGCCAGGTAGTTAAGGTACTCTTCGCGCGCCTGCGACAGGTCCATGCGCCTCTCCCCTCCTTGCCGTCCCCGCGTAATTGTCCGTTGCTGCGCCCCATTATAAAAAGAAGCCCCAGGAACCGCTCGGGTCCCTGGGGCAAAAATCACGTGCTATGCAGCCGTGCGGGCCGCTACGGCGAGAAGACCTTCTCGCTTCTTACTCGGCAGAAGTGACCTCGTGGCGGTCGCAGCCCTCGTTGAAGGCGATGGCGGCGCGCACGAACTCGCGGAACAGCGGGGCCGGCTCGGTGGGACGGCTCTTGAACTCGGGGTGAGCCTGGGAAGCCACGAACCAGGGGTGGACAGACTCGGGAAGCTCGACCATCTCGACCAGGCGGTCATCGGGAGAAAGGCCCGAGATAACCAGGCCGGCCTCGGTCAGGCGCTCGCGGTAGGCGTTGTTGACCTCGTAGCGGTGACGGTGACGCTCATAGACCAGGGCCTCACCGTAAGCCTCGGAGGCCAGGGTGCCGGGCTGAACCTTGCAGGGGTAGGCGCCAAGACGCATGGTGCCGCCCTTGTCGGTGACGTCCTCCTGGTCGGGCATGAGGTCGATCACCGGGTACTCGCAGTCGGGCACGAACTCGGTCGAGATGGCGCCGGGCATGTTGGCCACGTTGCGGGCAAACTCACAGACGGCAACCTGCAGGCCCAGGCAAACGCCCAGGTACGGGATCTTGAGGGTGCGGGCGCGGTGGGCCGCGGCGATCTTACCCTCGACGCCGCGCAGGCCAAAGCCGCCGGGCACCAGGATGCCGTGGGCGCCGTCCAAAACCTCGGCCACGTTGTTCTCGTCCAGTTCCTCGCCATCGACCAGCTGGATATCCATGTGGCGGCCATAGTAGACGCCGGAGTGGTGCAGGGCCTCGATGATGGAGAGATAGGCATCAGGCAGCTGGGTGTACTTGCCCACGACGCAAATCTTGGTGACGTCTTCCTTCTTGTTGGCGGCGTGCATCGCGCTGGTGAAGCGGTTCCAGTCGGTGAGGTCGCTCTGACGGGCGTCCAGGCCAAGGCGCTCGCAGACCTTGGTGTCGAACCCCTGAGCGGCCAGGTGAGCAGGCACGTCATAGATGGACGCGCAATCGGAGTTCTCAAAGACGCAGCTGGGGTCGACGTCGCAGAAGCTCGCGATCTTGGCGCGAATGTCGGCGTCCACCTCGTGGTCCGAGCGGCAGACGATGAAGTCGGGCTGCAGGCCCATGGAGCGCAGCTCGCGCACGGAGTGCTGGGTGGGCTTGGTCTTGACCTCGTGAGCGGCGGCGATGTAGGGCACCAGGCTCACGTGGATAAGGACGCAGTCGGCAAGGCCCTTCTCCTTGCGGAACTGGCGGATGGCCTCAACGAAGGCCTGGCCCTCGATGTCGCCGATGGTGCCGCCCAGCTCGGTGATGACGACGTCGGCGCCGGTCTGCTCCTCAATACGGAAGAAGCGCTGCTTGATGGCGTTGGTCACGTGAGGAACAACCTGCACGGTGCCGCCCAGAAACTCGCCCTGACGCTCCTTGGCAATGAGGCTCTGGTAGATGGCGCCGGTGGTGAAGTTGGAGTTGCGGGTGAGGTTCTCGTCAATAAAGCGCTCGTAGTGGCCCAGATCCAGGTCGGTCTCCTTGCCGTCCTCGGTGACAAAGACCTCGCCGTGCTGGAAGGGGCTCATGGTACCGGGGTCGACGTTGAGGTAGGGGTCGGCCTTCTGCATCATGACCTTGTAGCCGCGCGACTTAAGCAGGCGGCCAAGAGAAGCGGCCGTGATGCCCTTGCCAAGCGAAGAAACGACGCCGCCGGTAACAAAAATGTGTTTTGTCATTATGGGACCTTCCCGTAGTGAGTCTTATGGATGGCTTCTTCTACGGGGTTTCATTCTAAAGCGAGAAGACCTTTCTGTGTGACGATTTATTCGCCGCTCACCGACTTGTAACGAAATCTGCAAAGAGTCTTGGCGAGAAGAACTACTCCACGGGCGAGGCCATGATGGCGTCCAGCTCTTGTTCGAGCTCGGTCAGGTGCTTGACCTTGGCTTTCTTTACCAAGTGGCCGCGCGTGAAGACCTTTTGCACGTCGCGCAGGGCCGCAAGGTCATCGAGCGGGTTCTTCTCGCAAACGATCAAATCGGCATCCAGACCGGCTTGGACGGTACCGCAGACTTTCTCCAACCCCAACAGGCGCGCGTTCACCTGTGTGGCCGTGTGCAGGGCAAAAGCGTTGGAGACGCCCACGTACTTGGAAAAGTAGGCCAGCTCGCGCCACAGGTCGTACTGGGTGACGTACGGGCAGGCCGAGTCGGTGCCCAGACCCACGTCGATGCCATTCTCAAGGGCCTGCTTGGCGCTTTGGATGATGCCCTCGCACACGATATCGCCGTTGATCTTTTGGACCTCGGTCGAGAGGGTCTTCTCGGGCGGGAGCTTAACGAAAGGAAGCGCTGGCGAGATGGTGCAGGTGACCGAGGCCTTTCTCCCCGGCAACTGGGTGCCTGCGGCCCCACGGTAAAGGTCGATGATCTCCTGCGTCATGGGGGCGCCGTGCTCAACCGTGTCGACACCGGCGAGAAGGGCGAGCTTCACGCCCTCGGTGCTCTCGACGTGGGCCATCACGGGAAGACCCAGGCGGTGGGCGGTGGCACAGGCGGCCTTGGCAACGTCAAGCGACATGCGCACGACGCCGGGCTCGCCAGCAACCGTGGCGTCAAAAACGCCGCCGGTGATAAAGAGCTTGATGACGTTGGCGCGGCGGGCAAAGAGATCGGCCACCATACCCGAGGCCTCCTGCGGCGTGTTTGCCACCTGGGCAAAGAGGCCCGCACCGTGGCCGTTGGGGGCCGTGATGCCGGTGCCCGGCGCGATGATGCGCGGGCCCTCGATGCGGCCCGCCTCGATCAAGTCGCGCACGGCAAGGTCGCCATAGAGCGGGTCGCCCGCGCCGCGAACCGTGGTGACACCGCTTGCCAGCTGCTGTTTTGCGTTGTTTCCCAGGATATGGCGCACGATCAGGCGGCCCACCGGGTTGTCCAAGCGGCGCATGATGTCGCCGGCGTTGCCCGCCGAGTAGGGCTTGCCCGAGCCACAGAAGTGCACGTGCATGTTGATGAGGCCGGGCATGAGGTAGGCGCCGGCCAGGTCAATGACCTTGGCGTCCGCCGGGACCTGCGCCACCGAGGAAGGGCCCACCCACTCGATCTTTTGCCCGCGGGTAATGACGGCCATGTGGGGTTGAGCCACCATGTCGCGGTTGCCGTCCAAAAGGGTCGCATTGATAAGGGCGTAGGACTCGGGCTTTCTGGACATGGTTTCTCCCCTGCTATGACTAGAAGATCAAAGGCCGTGAATCAATTATTTAATCGAAACTACACGATGGCGAGACGGGCGGCCGCGACTATTCGGCAAGCGATGCGTGCGCCTCGAGCATCTGACGCGCATGGTCGCAAGCAGCTTGGGACGTGTCGCCCGAGAGCATGCGCGCAATTTCCTCGACCCGCGCCGCGTCGTCCAAGGGCTCGATCGTGGTCTTGGGGTCGTCGTCTTTAGTCTTGGAGACCAGAAGGTGGCTCTGCGCCACGACGGCCACCTGCGCCAGGTGAGTCACCACAATGACCTGGTGTGTCTTGGCAAGATCTGCCAGCACCTGCGCAAGCGCGTTTGCCGTGGCGCCGCCCACACCGGCGTCGACCTCGTCAAAGACCAGCGTATCGCACTCATCGGCCGCGCCCAGCACCACCTTGAGGGCCAGCATCACGCGGCTCACCTCGCCGCCCGAGGCGATCTTCTTAAGCGGGCGGGCGGTCAGGCTCGCACCCGGGCGGTAGAAGAACTCGACGCTTGAGGGACCTTCTTTGCCCCAGCGCTCGCGTGGCAGGCGTTCCATCTTGACCGCCAGCGCGGCCGTACCCATCTCAAGG
>CAVDXJ010000042.1:0-8616 GCA_963612765.1 Oscillospiraceae bacterium | reverse complement strand
GCATGAACTCCACGGTAAGGGCCAGCTCGGCCACGCCCACGGCGTTAGCGGGCACGCCCACCAGGCGGTTCATGTACATCTCGGCCCACAAGCCCCTGGCCACGATGGTCAGCGTCATCGCGGCAATGACAGCAAAGACCGACCCGATCAGATACACCGAGACAAGCGTCAGGACAAGGCTCGCGCCGGCCGCCACGACGTTGACCAGCAGCATCACCCGCTCGCGGCGCAAGACGTTGAAGTACGTCACCCCGGTGATGTCGAACTTGCTGTCAAACACGCAGATCGGCAGCAGGAATATCAGGTAGACGAAAGTACTCGCGTATTGGGGCAGCCAAAGCGTGAGCACCCACGTCATTGGGAAATACAGCACGTAGACCGCCGGGAACAGCAGGCCCATCGCATCTCTCGCCGCTTGATAAAAGCCGCGCACCTCGCGCTTGGAAGCCTGTCTAAGGGAGGGGAACAAGACCATGGAGGCCTGGCTCACAAAGGCAAGGAAGAAGTTCACCAGCGACAAGGCCAGCGAGAGGCGCCCGAAGGTCTCGATGCCCCATTGCGCGTCGATGAAGAACCGGCCTATACCTAAGATGAGCATGCTCATCACGTTGGCGAGCATCATCGGGAAGCCGATCCTGATGCTCGCCCGGCCCAGATTGGCCGCCCGCCGCAGACCCAGCCACTCCGCGCCCCAGAAGTCCCTTAGGTTCCAAGCGCAGTAAACAAGTTGCACCATCGTCGAGGCGGTGTACGCGAACACGTAAGGGTAGAAAGAATCGACCCTCAAAACAAGCAAAACAAGCAGCGGGACGAGAAACGCCAGGCGCTCGATGATTGTCGAGAAGGACGACTTCTTGGTCTCGTTCATGCACTGCAGCTCGTTCATCATGAACGTCGCCAGGTTCTGGAGCACCAGGTAGATGGCGGTCATCCCGACGACAAAGGTGCGCTCCGTGCCGGACTGCAGGAGGCTCGACAGTGCCACGATCACCACGGCCATCACGGTCTGGTACGTGGCTCCAAAGACCATCTGGCTCTTGATGGCGGCCTTGTCCATCTCGTCGCGCGCCTGCCCGCCCGTCGTTAGGTAGACGCCCGACGAAAGCCCTAGGTGAAAGAAGCCGACGTAGCTCACGTAGAAGATGTAAAGCTGCCAGTACCCGTACTGCTCGACCCCGAGCAGCTTGGGCACGATAAGCGTCTGGATGACGGACAGGGCCATACTCACACCCTGAGCCAAAAACGCCACACCCATGTTTTGCAGTATCAGCTTCTTATTCACTCGCTAGTCCCTGGAAGGATTCTCGCAAAGCTCATCCCGTAAATCAGAAGCCTCTGTTTTGCGACACGACAGGCGAGAAGAAGCAAAGTGCGTCCCGACAAAAATAAGGGGGTTGAGAAAAGCCGTGACCATTACAGGGTCGAACGAATAGAAGACCGCGAAGAAGACGCATATCAGCGAAGGCAGTACCTCTCCGCGCGAAACGAAGCACCAGGTGGTGTAAGTAAGAAGAGCCACTATGGCCAGCGCCGCGACGAGCCCGTACTCCAAAGTCACTCTCAGATATGAGATATCCACGACATAGTCAACCTGGTCCCAATTAACCGCAGCGCCAAACAAAGACAGGCCGTAATCGTGAAGGGCCTCAGAGCCGTAGCGAAGACGGAAGCTCATGAATCTGTCGACAGCCTCAATCCATCCTCCCCCAAATTGATAGAGCAGCACAAGGGCGGTCGAGACAAGAAACGCAAGGATAAATACCGAGGAAACCATTACAATCACCGCGCGGTTCTGGGGAAAACTGAGTTCAATGCCCCTGTGGCTCAAGAACTTCGAGACGCACAGCGCGGCAAGAACAAAAAGCGTCAGGAAAAACCCATTGCGAGTATTCGTTTGGCAATAAATCCAAAGATCGCCGGCGAATAGCAGCGCCAGCACAGAGAGCCGCGCCTTATCCCTTTTTAGAAGCGCGTATATGGATGCCATCACAAATACGAAATAGGACGAGTAGGTCCACCCTATGAAACCGAGGCCATAACGCAGCGGAGTGCCGGCCCCCCTACTAGCACACACGTTCGTAATGATTCCAAGCTTTGCCAAAAATACCGTCACGACAAGAGAGATACCGAGCAGGGCAAATGTGGTCCAAAGCACACGTTTGATCGGCAACCCGCGGGCAGTGAACACCAGAGCGAACAACGCAAGAAGGTTCCTGCCGCCAAGGGCATGCTGAATCACCGTGAGCAACGCGAAAGAAGCGAGAACCACGTAGGTGTCCCTCGTCCTCTTGTTGACGGTCACCTCCTGAAGCAGGCAGAACAGGAGCGCGGGAGCAGAGAAAAAGCTTAGGTTGACAACGTCTGTTCCAAAGTAAGTGATTTTCGAGAGCGCCTGTATGACATAGCAGGTAAGCCCCAGTTGAAAGAACAGGCCGTTGGAAACCGCTTCGTTGTTTTTGATCGCCTTAATCATGTCTGCCACCCGATGTCGCAACAAGAATCTGTCCCGCCTTTCGAAGCCCTTTCTTCCAGCAGCCGCTGGCGGCAAGGTGAAGGACCGCGGAAATGCCACGGGTTTCTCCGCTGGCGACGAATTCCTTGATGCACCTAAGCTGCTCGGCGCTAAGGGCGTCACCGTAGCAGCGCAAAAAAGCCCGGGCCTGCGAGACGGTGGCCGCAACGCTCTCCTTCATCACGTCGAAGTGCGAGGCTCTCTTGACGGGCGAGTACTTAAGAGCACCGATCTCGTTCGATCCGTGCTGCCTGTACAAAGAGGTCGGCTCTTCGACGTAGGCGATGCGCCCAAAGGCCGACGCAAGCAAGGTCAGCCACTGGTCGTGCAAAATAACGTCGCTCGTGTCCGGGGCCTTGAGCGCCAGGTCGCGGGCCGCGGCGTTGACCATCATGGTGCAGCCGGACGCGATCGGTTGGGCAACGACGTGCGGGAACGCGTTCCGGGAAGGGTCGATAGACGAGAACCTGTCGAACGACTCGGCGATCACGTTAAGATCGCCATCGACCACCTTCATGTCGGTGAAGACAAGAAGCGGGACATCGGCGCTGGCAGACCCTTCGATTTTGCGCATGGCCTCAAAGGTCTTCTCGACTTTTCTTGGGAGCCACACGTCGTCTTGGTCGCAGAACATGACGTAAGGGGCGGTGGACTTATCCATAAGGGAGAAGAAATTGGCCTTTGCGCCGCCGTGCCTAACGCCCTGCGAAACGACCTGGATGCGCCCGTCGGCGGCGGCGTATCGGCGCACGACGTCGAGCGTCTTGTCGGTCGAGCAGTCGTCCGAGACAAGCAGGCGCCAGTCGGCGCAGGTCTGGCCCTGGATGGACTCGATCTGCTCGCCAACAAAACGCTGGCCGTTGTAGGTGGCCATCAAAATATCAATTAAAGGCTTTGCGCCTTTCACAAGCTACTTGCCTTTCATATCTCTGCGCGCCTCGCGGCGCCCTTTTCTGTTGCCCAGAAACCTGGCGGCGCAATCCACGCCAAACGCGCAACACTCCCCCACTCGGCCCTCACGAAGCAGCTGAGATAAGACAGCGCGCGCGAGCCTGCCGCCCTCACCTATCTCGCTTGCATGCATCAGGTCATCGGCGTGCTCTTCCAAGAAACGGCCGACGGCGCGGTTGCGCTCGTACTGCTGCGAAGGGGTCAGGTTGTGGGAGTGGTAGACCTCGGCCGCGGGCTCGTAGGCTACCTTGAGGCCGGCCGCGACGAAGCGCGCCGCCATGAGCATGTCCTCGCTGGCCTCAACGGCATCGAAGCCGCCGCAGGCCAGGTAGGCCTCGCGCCGGTAGCACGAGCAGGCGTCCGAGACAAAAAACGTCTTGATGCCGTGGCGGGCAAGGTCGCCCTTCTCGCGCACCGAGGGCGCAGCAGGATAGTTGAACCCGCGCACCAGCTGCTCGAAGCGGCGCGCGTCGGCCTTTGGGAGCTGCCTGCCGCATACCAGGGCGATGTCGGGGTCGGCCAGCATCGGGGCCACGAGCTTCTCAAGGTAGAACTCGCCCGCCGGGACGGCGTCCTGCGTGAGAAAGCACACGAAGTCGCCCGTCGTGCGGCGCAGGGCCATGTCACGGGTGGTGCCATGGTTGAAATCCTTGCGGTCGATGACCAAAAGGTCGACACCCGGGTGCCCGGCGGCCTCGGCGGCCGTGCCGTCGCTCGAGGACGAGTCGACGACGAGGATCTCGCACGGCGCCAGGGACTGCGACTCGATCAACGTGAGCAGCGGCCCGATCTGCCCTTGCGCGTTAAGCGTGGGGACGACGACGCTGATGGACGGCGCGACACGATTGGCACTCCCTAAACCCACGAAACGATTCCTTCCCCAATTTCATTAACCTATAAAGACTACCTCAAGCGGCCCTTACCTGCAATTCGTGCCGCCCGACGGCCGCTCTTGTAGCCGTCAACCACAGCTCTAAGACACTCAAGCTTGCTGCTCTCTAAGAGCAGGATCCTCGCGAGGGTGGCCCGCAGAAAGTAGTACCGCTCTCCCCAGCCTATGCGGCCCCAGCCGTATTTTTGGATCGTGATGGCCTGCGACCTGGCGCGGTCGCGCCAACGCCAAGCGGGGTAGTTCTGGCGATAGTAGCCCTTATTGGCGCGCTTCTTGCCCATGTCGTCGCTGCCCGGGGCGCTCCAGGCATATTCCTGGCCCCCCATCTCATGCAGGATGCTCGTATGGGACGTCTTGACCAGCCTATAGCCGTGGCACCTTAGGTTGTCGGCAAACTCGTTGTCGACCCAGTCAACAAAGAGCCGCTCGTCATAGCCACCCACGGCTCGCCAAGCCGCAAGGTTAACCATGCTCCCCGACGTGATGGCGCGCTTAACGTCACATACCGTCGGCTCTTCTCTGCCCGTCTCTTTATGGTTTCTGTCAATGACCAGACAACAGACAAGCCCGACGTCGTCAGAGCGGCAGGCCGCCTCCCGCGCAACCAGATCTTTAGCGGCAATCGAGTCCTGGTCAAGAAACACGATGTCTGTGGCCCTGCCCTTCTCCGCGACAGAGGCAAGTGTGTTGAGCGCGACGGCCATCCCGTGGTTATCGTGGCCCTGTATCACCTTGGCGCGGCCGTCTACCGCCCGGCATATCTCTGCGACATTGTCAGAGCCGTTGTCAAAGACAAGCAGCCTATCTACCTGGGGCGCAATAGCATCAACATTCTCGATAAGCCGCTCAATGCCCGGGTTGAAGGTCACGATTCCTCCCCAGACGCTCGGCGCGTTGCGACGCGGGTCAAGATCGCTCATTTGGCCTCCACCTGTGAATCCCCGCGCTTCGCGAGCTTCTCCAATGCAGAAACCACAAGGCCCTTCTCGCGTTCGTTCATGCCAAACCGCCACTCCAAGACAGCGAACAAAACCCCATAGGCCAGACAGCCCACGGCAAAGGAGGGCGCCTCTGCGTGCCTAAAGGGCAGCGTGTGGTACGCAAGACCAACCACGGCGGCGGCGACGGCCGCGGGGGCCGTGACGCGCGCGACCTCTTTCCAGAACCTCGGGATATCGAGGCCCTCCTTCTTCCAGTAATACCAGTTCATGATCAAGCCGTTGCCGACAAACGTCGATATGGCGGTAGAAGCGGCGGCGCCAGGCAAGCCCCACACACAGAGAAACACGAAGGTCAGAAAGATGTTGAGCACTGCACAGGCCAGGTGCATGGTGGCCCTAAAGCGATACCGGTCGATCGCCTGAAGATAAGTGATTCCCAGGCATTGCACAAGGTCGATGGTGTAAGGAACCATCACGATAAGGGCAACCAGATAAGAGTCGAAGTACCCCTCGCCAACCCACATCGCTATGAAATCTTGCCCAAAGACCGCAAAGCCGCCAAGAAGAAACAACAGCAGAAGGCCATTAAGACGCCCGAACCTCACGAACAGATCGGACATGCCCTGCATGTCGTGGTCCTTATGGACCAGTGCCGAGATTCTGGGCAGAAACAGCGCGCTTGCCGCCGTGCCTACGGACATGTAGGCCTGGTAAATCTGGGCGCCGACCGCATACACGGCCACCGAGGAGGCGCCAAACATATAGCCAACGATCAGCTGGTCCGTCTTCCAAAAGATCTGATCGGCGATGATTGCCAGGACAACCGTGCCACTAAAGGTCAGGATGCCCCTGGCAAGGCGCGAGTCCCAACCTAGGTAGGCCTTCCCAACGCCCAGGGCACGGCGACTGTAGATGCCCTGGATCAAGGCGCACGCCGCGTTCAAGGCCAAAACAACCAAGGTAACGGTGAGGGCGTTAGGGAAAAACCTCACAAGAAAAATGACGAGGACCGGCTGCAAGAGCAAGACGGCCAGGCTGGACAACTTGAGAAAAACGAATCGCTCGTGCGCGGTTATGGCGGCGATGGAGACCGTGTTGTTCATGGTGACGCAGGCGTTGATGCCCAAGACGATAAGCATGGCTATGCACTCGTTCACCTGCTCGGCCGTGAAGGAGGCGCCGTAGACGCCCCTGAACGTGCAAGCCAGGACGGCAACCACCGCAAGGGCGACGGCCGAGACCGCCCAGAAAATCCTGCGGGAAATCGCAAGGGTATTCTCGGCCCTGTCTAAATCGCCCTCGGCAAGGTATTTACAGTAGAAACGCCCGACACCCGCAGAAAGAACGCCGCTGATCGACACGATATAGGCCAGGATCGAGCCGATGAGCTGATAAAGCCCGTACTCGTCCTGCCCAATAGAGCCGATCAACAACGGGACGTAAATCAGCTGGACGACAGCATTGGCCGCCGTATAGATATACGAGATCAAAATGCCGACGCGCCGATTATTCACCGTCTTCATTCCCACAATTCCGCGATCTTCTCCGCTTCCCTGGCTATCCTAGCAAAGACAGAAGGGTCTCTACATAGGCCTCGAACGTGTTTGCCTCGACGTATTTCTTGCCGTTCTTTGCGATGGCGTGGGCGAGCTCTTTGTCGTTTAGAAGAAGAGCCAACTTCACAGAGAAGCCCGCCAAATCGCCCGAACCTGCAAGAAAGCCCGTCTGCCCATCGATGACGACGTCCGTGTATCCGCCGTTTCCGTCAAACGCGACAACAGGCGTGCCGGCCGCAAAGGCCTCGAGGACGGTCGAAGGAAACGGGTCTTCCTTGGAGGTCAGCGCAAAGGCATCGGAAGCGGAGAAGAGCGAGCTTATCTCGTTAAAGGGAACGTATCCGGCAAGGGTGACATTGGGGAGACTGGCGACGCCGTTTCTCTTTAGGGCCTCGACCAGCATCGAGGGGTCGCTCTTGCCCGCCCAGATCCATTCGTAAGATGGGTTCAGCGCGGCTAGGTCCAGGAAGTAGTCGAACCCTTTTCGCGGCTCGGCATTGGCGACGTTGAGCACCCAAGGGCGGTCGCTGGGAATGTGGTACTTCTCGGCAATCTGCCCGCGCGTCAGGGCCGGGACAGGACTCGGTGCCTTGTAGACGGCCTGTGGTTTTACCAGGTGGTTTTGAGGCTCGCCAATCATCTTGAAGTAGCGGTCGCGAACAAACGACGAAGGAAATACATAAGTACATTTGAGCGCCAACGCACGCCTGGCGTCGTCTTCCAGATGCAGCTCACGAATAACGCCCGGAAGCTCATGGACCAGGAACAAGGTCTTGTCGATAGGCCAGGCGTTGTCCTTAGGAAGGACCGGAGCGCAGGCGACGGAGTTGATGATCGCCCGCGAATAACCGGCATCCCGCAGCCTGGCGGCAACAGACGCCAGCGCCGTTTTTGTGGGACAGTAGAAAACGGGGCCGACCTTTGCCATGTCTTGGGCCAGGGCACCAAGGCTGCGCGCGCAAAAAGCGACGGGTATGCCCCATGAGGTCAGGGTCTCGGCGATATGCAACAGGAGGGCAGGCGCGCCGCTCTTGCTGCATTCATGCGTGACAAGCAGGACGCCGTTGTCAACATGCGCGCAGGCGGAGTTCCTAGAGGAGACGTACCGAAGCGATTCTGCGCGTTCGCGGTATGAGGTTAATCTTTTGTTGAGCTCACGAGGTAGTGTCGGGAAAGTTGGTGTAGAGGTCTCGTCCAAACAGCCGCCAGCGTTATAAGCAGGAATGACCACCGACACAAGAGCCGCCTTGGAATCAATATCAGTCGCCATAGCTAGTATCCGTTCTGTAAATCCGCCCGAAATAACGCAACTACCATCAAATTAAAAATTGCGCGCATATTTTTCGTAGAGGGAGAAGGCCATCCTATACACGCTGGGAGAGTTTGCAAGCAGAATAAAGCGCAGCTTATTTCCCCTGCTTACATCACGAGAGCCCACGAGTTGCCGGATATGTTGTTTTACGTACCGCTCGATCTCTAACTGATACCGCCTTGCCTGCTCTGGCATATCCTCCACAACATCAAGCTGTCTCCACAAACGAGAGTATTCGATCGACCTAAATACGACCTGTTCATCAGAGTCAAAGGGGTAATAAGCCTCGATTGAGCTGCAGAACTTATCAATCGCTTCGAGGCGCTGCAGGCAATTTCCCATTATCTCAACATCCGGATGGACAGTAGAGCCATCCCTTCCCACATAGCCATAGATTGGCTCATTGACCAAGGCAATCTTGGAGACCGCGCTCACATGATCGGCCGTTATAT
>CAVDXJ010000041.1:0-8677 GCA_963612765.1 Oscillospiraceae bacterium | reverse complement strand
GGCACCCCCGCCTCGTCCCGCCCCCCCGCTTTTGCCTGCGCAGGTGGCTGGACGGCGGCTCGTCTCGCCGTGTGCCCCGCGCTTTTGTCCAACCCGCAACGTCAGAAAGGGGTGCCCCATGGCACTCGTTCAAGTCAACCGCGACCTTGCCTTCAACCGCGACGAGGCCCTTCTCGCCAAAGCTGAGAAGAACACGCCGCAGATTCTGGAGACAAGCGTCGCCCCCGTCGCCATTGTCGAGCTGGCCCCCGATGTCACCAAACAGGACGGCTGGGCCTGCGTTCCCGCCGCCACGGACATCGACCAGCTGTCGCAGATCGGTCTTTCCCGAGGTCAGAGCCTCATCCTGGACTTTGGCGACCACTATGTGGGGAGCTTCTCGGTAGACATCGAGTCCAAAGGCTCGCCCATGGACGCGCCGTTGTTTCTTAAGTTGAGCTTTGCCGAGCTTCCCTGCGAGCTGGCCGCCGACGCCGGCGCCTACGACGGCTGGCTCTCTAAGTCCTGGATCCAGGACGAGTACGTTCACCTGGACGTTCTTCCTGTTCGCCTGGAGCTTAGCCGCCGCTACAGCTTTCGCTACGTGCGCATCGAGGCCATCGACACCTCGCTCAAGTGGGCGGCGCACTTCTCGGCCCCGCGCGTCGTTGCCCAAAGCGCCGTCGACATGGCGGGTCTCACCCCGCCCGCGTTGGACGACCCCGAGCTGGCCGCCATTTGGCGCGTCTCGGCCAAGACCCTGGCCGAGTGCATGCAGGAGGTCTTCGAGGACGGCCCCAAGCGCGACCGTCGCCTGTGGCTGGGCGACCTGCGCCTGCAGGCCCTGGCCAACTACGCGACCTTCGACAACGTCGAGCTGGTCAAGCGATGCCTCTATCTCTTTGCGGGCATGACCGCCGAGGACGGCCGCATTAGCGCCAACGTCTTCACCAAGCCGGTGCCCGTGGCCGACGACACCTTCCTCTTTGAGTACAGCCTGTTCTTTATCAGCGTGCTGTACGACCTCAACCGCGCCCACCCCGACCTGGACCTCGTTCGCGAGCTCTACCCGGTGGCCAAACGCCAGATGGACGTGACCCTGGGCATGGCGGACGCCGACGGGCGCCTTGTCACCAGCGAGAAGTACCCTGTCTTTGTCGACTGGTCCAACGAGTTTAACAAGGATACCTGCGGCCAGGCCGAGACGATCTATGTGCTGCGCCAGTTTGTGGCTCTGGCCCAGCTGGTGGGCGACGCGGACGCTGCTGCCTACGCTGCGCGCCTGGACCAGATGGCGACTTATGCCCGTGAGCAGCTCTTTGTTGCCGAGCGTGGCCTGTTTGTGACGACCGGCGACGAGTTCAACATCGCTAGTCAGGTCTGGATGGCGCTGGCCCACGTTTTGGACGACGAAGGCAACCGCGCCCTCATGCAGCGCACGGTGGACGAGCTCTTCCCGGTGCACGGCATCGCCACGCCGTACATGTACCACCACGTGGTCGAGGCCCTGTTCGAGGCGGGCCTGGCAGACGAGGCCACGAGCCTCATGAAGCGCTACTGGGGCAAGATGATCGCCCTGGGCGCCGACACTTTCTGGGAGGCCTTCGACCCCGACCAGCCGGACTTTAGCCCCTATGGCTCGCCGATCGTCAACAGCTATTGCCACGCGTGGAGCTGCACTCCGGTCTATCTTATTGACAAGTACCTGCTGTAGGGCCGGCGCCCGGCGGGCGGTCGTTAGGAGATTCGCATGAAGAACTATTTTGGCATCGACATTGGCGGGACGGCCGTCAAGTGGGCCATCCTTGACGAGGACTTTAGGATCCTCACGCGCGGCAGCCTGCCCACCGCCTTCGAGACGGCCGACGAGCTGGTTGCCGTCCTGGTCGACCTGGTGCGGCCGTACCGCGACCGCGTGGCCGGGGTGGGTGTCTCGGTGCCCGGCGGGGTTTACGAGGGAGACCCGGACGGGACGGTGCATCGCGGAGGCGCCCTGCTCTACATGGACGGCTGCCCGCTGGGCCGTCGTTTGCGAGAAGAGCTGGGCCTGCCGGTTGCCGTGAACAACGACGGCAAGTGCTGCGCGTTGGGCGAGTACGCGGCGGGCGCACTGCGTGGCGTGCGCTGCGGCGTGGTGCTGGCCATTGGCACCGGAATCGGCGGCGGCATTGTGATCGACGGGCGCGTGCTGCGCGGTGCCCACTGCTTCGCGGGCGAGTTCTCGTTTTTGCGAAACGACGTGCGTCCGAGCGCTGACCTGGGGTTGGTTGACATCTTTGGCGGTGCCTGCGGCTGGAAGGGCCTGCGCGATATGGTTGCCGCCGAGAAGGGCCTGCCTGCCAACGACTCGATCGACGGGCGCAAGGTCTTCGAGTGGGTCGAGGCCGGCGACGAGGCCGCCCTGCGCGGGTTGTCGCGCTACGCCCGCGCCTTCGACGCGACGCTGCTCAACCTGCAGTGCGTTATTGACCCCGAGGTGTTTGTCATCTCGGGCGGCATCTCCGCGCGGCCCGAGCTTCTTGCCGCGATGCGTGCCGAGATGCCTTCCGTGATCGAGGCGTACCGCGCCTTTGGCGGAATCCCCGAGCCGCAGGTCAAGGCCGCCGAGCTGGGCAACGACGCCAACTTGGTCGGCGCCGTGCAGGAGGCCATGCGCCTGGCGTAAGGGCTGGGTGCGGGCCGCGGCCGTGGTTGCTGGCGGGGCCAAAACGGTAGATACCCCTTTTGCTTTGGGGCCATCTGGCGTTTTGGTCCCGCCAGTGGAGCGGCGGGCCAACCGCGCGCCCGGGCAACGGCACTGGTTCCCGTTGCCCGGGCGCCCTTTTGAGCGTATCAAATCCAAAAACGCGACAAATGTGCCTCCAAAATCGGCTTGGTCGAGTAGCCGAGCACTTTGCGGAACAAAACCCGCAGGTCAGAGACTTGCAGGTTTTCTGGCTACTTGGGCAGTACGGCTTTGGAGGCACATTTGTCGCGTTTTTTGCTTTTCCGGCCCGCGCCCGGCGCCCAAAACGCCCTCGCGCTAGTCCTCCGGCGGGGCGGCGACGCTGGCGCGCTGCACGATCTCGGGCAAAACGGCGATGCGCACGACCTCGCCGCCCGTTGTGCCGTGAATCTGGTCGACCAGCCGCCGCACGGCCAGCGCCCCCATGCTCGCCTTGGGCACGCGCATCGTGGTGAGCGGCGGGTTGCACGTGGCCGAACCCGCCTCGTCGTCAAACCCCAGGATAGAGACGTCTTGCGGCACCCGGTACCCGTGGTCCTGCAGCGCGCGGATGCAGCTGATCGCAATAACGTCGTTGTCCGCGTAAAACGCCGTGGGCAGGTAGGGATTGTTGTCCAGGTAGTCGCTCATGTCGGCATAGGCGCTCTCAAGAGTCGACCCCACGCCCACGATCGAGTGCACCGGGTTGACGTCCAGCTCCATGCCCCGCGCGGCCGAAAGATACCCCTCGCGCCGCTCCAAGAAGTTGCGGATCTCGGTCGAGCTGTGCAGGTAGCCGATCTCGCGGTGCCCGACGTTTGCCAGGTAGCGCACGGCCGCCCACGCTCCGCGCGTGTTGTCGATGACCACGCTGTCCAGGTGTTTTGTGGGAAACCAGTTGTCGAGAAGAACGATGGGCACGCCCAGGCGCTCGAACTGCCCCACGTCGCCCGCGCGCATCTCGGTTGCCAGCAAGATGATGCCCGCGCACTTGACGCTCTTGATGGCGGTGAGCTGCTCTTCTCGGTCCTGTTGCGCATAGAAGTACGAGATCGACAGCCGGTGGTAGCCCTGCGCGTAGGTGGCGTCGCTCACGCCCTTGATCAGACTCTCGAAAAACGAGGTGTCCGACACCACGCGCCCGTGCTGCTTGTAGATCACCAGCAATAACGTGCTGGTCTTGCGGGGTGTGTCGGGCACGCTGTACTCGTAGCCCAGCTCGCGCGCGCAAGCAAACACGCGCTCGCGCGTCTCGGTGCCCACGCCGTCTTTGTTGCGAAACACTAGCGAGACCGTGGCCGGGCTCACCCCTGCCGCCTTTGCCACGTCGCGCGCGGTCACCTTTGCCATGAGGCCCCTCTCCCATTGCCGCCTGGCTACCAACCAATGCGTTTAGTACTAAAGATTTAGTAATCCAACCCGGCGCCAGTCCTTCAAATCCGCCGAATCTAAGATACCAAATAGCACGTCAAACGCTATTTGTACAAGTCTTTATCCGTCGGCGGCGCGAATCAATGCGTTTAGTAGCGCCCTTCTCGCCACACGGAGAAAAGACGGCGAGAGGGGACTTTAATGGACAAGATCAAGCTGGGTTTTGTGCCCACGCGCCGCAGCATCTTTAGCGCGCCGGACGCCGTGAAGTACCGCGGCCTCACCGCGAACCGCCTGCGTGAGCTGGGCGTCGACTTCGTGGACATCGACGACATCAATGACGAGGGCCTGCTCTTTGACGACTCCCACATCGAGCCCATCGTAAGCAAGTTTCGCGCGGCCGGCGTCGACGGCATCATGCTGTGCCACGCCAACTTTGGCACCGAGTACCTGTGCGCCCGCCTGGCCAAGGAGCTGGGCCTGCCCGTCCTTCTGTGGGGCCCGCGCGACGAGCGCCCCGAGCCCGACGGTACCCGCCTGCGCGACAGCCAGTGCGGCCTGTTTGCCACCGGCAAGGTCCTGCGCCGCTTCCAGGTGCCCTTTACCTACCTCACCAACTGCCGCCTGACCGACCCTGAGTTCGAGCGCGGCGTGTGGGACTTCCTGGCCGTCTGCAACGTGGTCAAGACCTTTAGGCGCACGCGCATCCTGCAGATGTCCACGCGCCCCTTCGACTTCTGGTCCACCATGTGCAACGAGGGCGAGCTGCTTGAGAAGTTCAACATCCAGCTGTCGCCCATCCCCATGACCGAGCTGGTCCAGGCCGTGCGCGACGCTCAGGCAGACGCCGACGCCATGGACCAGATGCTGGCCCACATCAACCAGAGCTTCGAGGTCTGCATCCCCGCCGAGAAGGTCCCGGCCGTGGCGGGCCTGGCCATCGCCATGAAGCGCCTGGTGGAGAAGTACGGCTGCAACGCCGGCGCCATCCAGTGCTGGAACGCGCTGCAAGACGAGCTGGGCATTATGCCCTGCGCCGCCAATGCGATCCTTAACGAGATGGGCATCCCCATCGTTTGCGAGACGGACATCCACGGCGCCATCACGGCCCTCATGGTCGAGGCGGCAGACCTGGGCCGCCACCGCGGCATGTTTGCCGATTGGACCGTTCGCCACCCCGACAACGAGAACGGCGAGCTTCTCCAGCACTGCGGCCCCTGGCCCTGCTCGGTGGCCTGCGCAAAGCCCAAGCTCACCTACCCCTTGGCTTTCGACCACCCCGGCGCCCTTACCGCCGAGGCCAAGCACGGCGACCTTACCCTGGCCCGCTTTGACGGCGACAACGGCGAGTACTCGCTGCTTTTGGGCAACGCCCGCGGCATCGACGGCCCGGCCGGCATGGGGACCTATCTGTGGGTCGAGGTCCAAAACCTCAAGCGCCTTGAGGCCAAGATCGTCGAGGGCCCCTATATCCACCACTGCGTGGCCATCCACGCAAACGTGGTCCCCGTGCTCTATGAGGCCTGTAAGTACCTGGGCATCACGCCGGACCTCTACGACAACAACGACGAAGAAGTGAAGGCCTACCTGAGAGGAGAGAACTAAATGGCAAGCATCCCCGAGCTCGAGCACCTGCGCTGGCGCCTGCGCCGCGACTGCGTGGACATCATCATGGCAGGTGGCGGTGGCCACATTGGTGGCGACATGTCGGTGATCGACGCGCTGATGGTGCTCTACAAGAACCACCTCAACATCAAACCCTCAACCGTCGACGACCCGGACCGCGATCGTTTTGTCCTGTCCAAGGGCCACGCGATGGAGGCCTACTACGCCGTGCTTTGCGAGGAAGGCTACCTGGATCTCGACGACGTCAAGGCCCGCTTCCAGAAGTTTGGCAGTCCCTACATCGGTCACCCCAACAACAAGCTGCCGGGCATCGAGATGAACTCCGGCTCGCTGGGTCACGGCCTGCCGGTGGCCGTGGGCATGGCTCTGGCGGCTAAGATGGACGGCCGCGCCTACCGCAGCTACGTCTTCATGGGCGACGGCGAGCTGGCCGAGGGCTCGGTTTGGGAGGGCGCGATGTCTGCGGGCAACTACGCCCTGGACAACCTCTGCGCCCTGGTCGACCGCAACCGCCTGCAGATCTCGGGCAGCACCGAGGACGTCATGAAGCAGGACAGCCAGGAAGAGCGCTGGGCCGCCTTTGGCTGGAACGTCCTTTCTGTCCCCGGCAACGACCTCGCCGCGCTGGATGCCGCCTTCACCCTGGCCGCCCAGACCAAGGGCAAGCCCACGGTGATCATCGCCAACACCACCAAGGGTTACGGCTCCGCGCTCATGGAGGATAAGGCCTCCTGGCACCACCACTTGCCCAACGCCGACGAGTACAAGCAGATCGTCGCCGACTTCACCGCCCGAGAGGGGGTCCTCAATGCCTAACAAGATCGCTAACCGCAAGGCCATCTGCGACGTGCTTCTCGCCAAAGCGGCAACCGACAAGGACATCGTCGTGCTTTGCTCCGACTCGCGCGGGTCGGCCTCGCTCACGCCCTTCTTCGAGCAGTTCCCCAACCAGGCCATCGAGGTGGGCATCGCAGAGCAGGACCTGGTCTCCATCGCGGCGGGCCTGGCTTCCTGCGGCAAGAAGGCCTTCGCGGCCAGCCCCGCGTCGTTTGTCTCGACGCGCTCGTACGAGCAGGCCAAGGTCGACTGCGCCTACTCCAACACCAACGTCACGCTGATCGGCATCTCGGGCGGCGTGTCGTACGGCGCGCTGGGCATGAGCCACCACTCGGCCCAGGACATCGCGGCCATGAGCGCCATCCCCAACATGCGCGTCTACCTGCCCAGCGATCGCTTCCAGACGGCCAAGCTGATCGAGGCTTTGCTCGAAGACGAGAAGCCCGCCTACGTGCGCGTGGGCCGCAACCCCGTCGAGGACGTCTATGCCCAGGACAACTGCCCCTTTGAGATGGACAAGGCCACCGTGCTTTGCCGCGGCACCGACGTGGCGCTGATCGCGTGCGGCGAGATGGTCAAGCCCGCCTACGACGCCGCCGCGCTGCTTGAGCAGCAGGGCGTCTCGACCACCGTGGTGGACATGTACTGCGTGAAGCCGCTGGACAAGCTTGCCGTGATCAACGCGGCCAAGAGCGCCCGCGCGGTGCTGACGGTGGAGGAGCACTCGCCCTTTGGCGGCCTGGGCTCCATGGTCGCGCAGGTGGTTGGCGAGAATTGCCCGCGTCCGGTCAAGTGCCTGTCGCTCCCCGACGCGCCCGTGATCACCGGCACCTCGCCCGAGGTCTTTGCCCACTACGGGCTGGACGCCCGCGGCATCGCCGCGTCTGCCCGCGAGTTCCTTGAGAAGGCGGGGGCCTAGCCATGGCCGCATTGGGCGAGAAGCGCGCCCTTGTCCTGGCCATCGACCAGTCCACGCAGGGCACCAAGGCGCTGCTGTTCGACGCGGCGGGCGACCTGGTGGCCAAGACGTCGCGCCCGCACGAGCAGTACGTGAACGAGCGCGGCTGGGTCGAGCACGACGCCGAGGAGATCATGACCAACGTGCTGGCCTGCGCCCGCGACGTGTGCAAGAAGGCCGGTGTTGTGGCCGGCGAGGTTCGCGCGGTGGGCATCTCTAACCAGCGCGAGACGTGCTTGGCTTGGGACCGCGAGCGCCGAGAGCCGCTGGCTCGCGCCATCGTGTGGCAATGCGGCCGAGCTCAGGGGGTGTGCGACGCGGTTCGCGCCGCCGCCCCGGACGCCGAGGACGTGGTGCGCGAGGTGTCGGGCATGGCGCTTTCGCCGTACTTCTCGGCCGCCAAGATGGCGTGGCTGCTGCAAAACGTGGCCGCGGTGCGCGAGGCGCGCGACGCCGGGACGCTGTGCTTGGGGACCATCGACTCGTGGCTGGTGTTCAAGCTGTCGGAGGAGCGCCTGTTCTTGACCGAGCCGTCCAACGCCTGCCGCACGCAGCTGCTGGACATTCGCACGGGCACGTGGAGCTCCAGGTTGTGCGACCTGTTTGGCGTGCCGCGCGAGGCGCTGGCCACGGTGGTGTGCTCGGACGGCGTGTTTGGCCACACCACGATGGGCGGCCTGTTTGAGCAGGCGGTGCCCATCTGCGGCGTGCTGGGCGACTCCCAGGCCGCGCTGGCTGCGCAGAACTGCCTGGCGCCGGGCGACGTCAAGGCCACGTACGGCACGGGCTCCTCGGTCATGATGCAGACGGGCCCGGAGCTTATGGAGTCCAAGAACGGCCTGGTGTCGAGTATTGCCTGGGACTTTGGCGGCGAGAGGTCGTACGTGCTTGAGGGCAACCTCAACTACACGGGCGCGGTCATCACCTGGCTGCGCGACCAGATGGGCCTGATCGCCGACCCCGGCGAGGTCGAGGGCCTGATCGCCGAGGCGAACCCCGAGGACGCGGCGTACTTCGTGCCCGCGTTCACCGGCCTGGGGGCGCCGTGGTGGGACGCGAAGGCGACCGGCCTTCTCACCGGCGTGACGAGAACCACGGGCCGAGTCGAGATGGTCAAGGCCTGCGCCGAGTCGATCCCGTACCAGGTGGCGGACGTGCTGGATGCCCTGCGGGCAGACAGCGGCCTTGCCGTGGGGGAGCTG
>CAVDXJ010000040.1:0-8767 GCA_963612765.1 Oscillospiraceae bacterium | reverse complement strand
GGACGCCCTTGCCATGCGCCCGTGCCCGCGTGCGTGCCGCCGCCTGCGCCCTTGCCCTACCCCGGCAGGTAGGCGGGCGCGGCGGCGCCCAAACTTAGTAGCTCAGAGCCGGGTCGAAGAAGCCAACCAGGACGCCCACGAAAGCAATGACGACCAGGATAAGCATGGTGACGACCGGCGAAAGCTTCTTCTTGGTCATGAGCCACCAGCAAAGCACGGTGAAGACCATGGACAGAAGCTTGGGGAAGATGCCGTCCAGAGTGCTCTGGAACGTGGTGCCGCCCGGCAGCGTGAGGTTGGGGCTGCAGGAGATGGACACCCACGTGGCGGCAACGGCGCCGATAACCACGGTACCAACCATGACGATGGAGTCGCGAAGGGCCTGTGCGGTGGGGCCAACCAGGGACTCAACGGCCTTGCCGCCGAGCTGGTAGCCCTGGTTGTAGGCAAACTTCATGCCAAACCACATGAGCAGGTTCCACACCACGATGTAGAAGATGGCGCCCAGCGGGCTGCCGTCGGTGGAAAGACCCAAGGCGATACCCAAAAGGATGGGGATCAAGGTGCCGACGACCAGCGAGTCGCCAAGGCCGGCGACCGGGCCCATGAGGCCGGCGCGGATGCCGTTGATGGCGTCGGAGTCGATGGCCTCGCCGTTGGCACGGGCCTCCTCAAGGCCGGCGGTGATACCCACGACCAGGGCGCCGAGCTGCGGCTCGGTGTTGAAGAAGGCGCTGTAGGTCATAAGCGCGTCCTTCTGCTCCTCGGGCGTGTCATAGAGCTCCTCGACCAGGGGAAGCATCGAGCAAAGGTAGCCAAAGGTCTGCATGTGCTCCTGCGAGAAGCAGGTAAGGTTGCCGTAGTACCAGTTACGGAAAGACTTGTTAAGGGCAGCCTTAGAGAGTTTCTTCTCTGCCATTAGATGTCCTCCTCCTCTTCATCGTCGACACCGGCCGCGATTGCGCCTCCGGAAACGTGGATCTTGTCGAGGTCGATCTTCATGGACTCGATCTTGAAGTTGATCAGGGCGAAGAAGCAGCCGATGCCGGCGGCGGCGATCAGGTTGCAGCCCATGACGGCGGACAGGGTGAAGCCAAAGAAGAACGTGAGGAAGTCGGTGGGCTTGGAGATGACCTGCTTAAGCAGGATAGCGATACCGACGGTGGGGAGAAGCGAACCAACGGTGAAGAGGGTCTTCATCGCGATGCCGTCCATGGGCATGTAGGTCTTCATGAGGTCGACCATCGTGGCGCCGCCCATGGTGATGATGAACGTGGGGATGAAGGAGCACAGGATGTGGCCGATCCAAGGCAGGACCATGTCGACCAGGTAGAGCTTGTGCAGGTCACCCTTCTCGAGCCACTTCCAGCCCATGCCCTGCCACACCAGGTTGATGGTGGCGGTGCCGTAGAACAGGACGGTGCCCAGGGTACCAACGGCGGCGCCCAGAGAAGCGGCCAGGCCGGCGGCCTCGGCGGAGTTGGGGTCCAGGCCCTGGGCGTTAACGGCCAGGATAGCCAGGGGGATGCCGATGTAGGACACCGCGCGCACGTCTGCCGAGACGGTGCCGCCGGGGGTAACCAGCGCGATGTAGACGAGCTGGATGGCAGCGCCGATCAAGATGCCGGAGCGCACGTCGCCCATGATGAGGCCCACCACGAGGCCTGCCACCAAAGGACGTCCTAGGGTGTAGTTGCCGAACGAGGTGCCGCCCATGCCAGGCATAGATGCCAGGCAGGCGAACAGACCGAACAGCGCGGCTTGGAACACGTTGACTGTCATTTGCCTTCCTACCTTTCCTTGTCTTGGGCCCGCCTCCCTGCGGGCCTAGTTACCTTCTTTGCGCGCGGGCGCCGGGGCTTGCGGCCGCCGGGGCCAAACGCGGTACGCGGGGCACGCGTCGTCTTGCCAAACGGCGTGGCTTAGAAGCCAAACTGCCCGCGGAACTTGGGCCACTCGCCGATGCTCTTCTCCTTGATAAGGGCGAACTCGACGGTGAAGCCGGCGTTGGTGATGTCCTCGAAGGCCTGAGCCTCTTCCTGGGTAATGGACTGGTTGTTGCCCAGCTTGGTGGTGCCGGGGCGATCGTTGCAGGGGCCCACGATGACGCGGTCGATGCCGGGCTTGAAGCCCATGTCGACCAGGATCTTCTTCATGTCCAGGGGGTTCTTGGTGATCAGGAAGTACTGGTCCTTGGAGTTAAGGACCTTCTCCTGCACCTCCTGGAAGTGCTCAAGGGTCCACACAAAGGTCTTCTTGCCCGAGGCGGACTTGTAGGCCTGCTTAAGGACGGGGTTGGACGCCGCGGCGTCGTTGACGGCAATGAGGCCGTCGCAGGGGTACTCAAGGGACCAGCGGGTAACGGTCTGGCCGTGAATCATGCGGTCGTCGATGCGGATGAAAGAAATCATTGCCTGCTCCTTTGCTTGTCGTCTTGCCTGACTACGTTGCATATCGGCGCTGCGCCGAGAAAAGCCCAGGTGGGTGGGGGTGCGATGGGTCGCTTTGACGCGTCGCGGAGAAGGGCGGCTTAGATGTCGTCCTCGTCGTCGGCGGGAGCCTCGATGGCAAACTCCATGACGCCGGCGCGGCCCTCGTCGGCCAGCGAGGCCTTGAGGTCGGCCAGGTCTGCGGTCTGAAGCTCCATCGCGGCGGCCATGGCCATGGGCAGGTTCATGCCGGTGAAGGCGATGGTGTTGCCCAGAAGGCCCTTCTCGCCAAGGACATTAAGCGTGCAGGTAAGGGGCGAGCCGCCGATGATATCGGCCAGGACAACGACCTCATCGTCTGCGGCAAAGTCGGCGACCAGGGACTGGACGTTGGCGGTAAAGACGTCGGCGCCCATGCCGTCCTCGAGGCTGGTGGAAAGGACGTCGTCGCGATCGCCCACGAGCATCTTAAGGACGCTGTGGAGGCCGGGGGCAAAGGTACCGTGGCTGACGAGCAGAAGATAACGCATGGGGTGTCCTTTCTCGCTGGGTTTGTCGCATTGTGCTTTGGCCGGGCGGGCGGCTCGGCCGTCATTTCGATTTGATTGTCACTGGCAACTATCCGCTTGGAAATCGTTTTGTTGTCAGTGGCAACAAACTGTCGGCGAGCGGTAGTTAACAGTATCAACCTTATGTTGGACTAGATAATTAGTTGTACTGGTTTAGGTTGTATTCGTGCGGCGTTCTTATTTTGTCTTACTTTGTCCTATTGCATCTTATTTTGCCGCTCAACGGTTATTGTTTTGTCTTGATAGGGTCTTGGTTCGTCTTGCGCGTATACTCATGGCGCAGCCGAGCGAGAGGAAAACGATGTTTCTCGAAGAGCGCCAGCAACAGATCGTCAAGCTTCTAGAGACCCACGGGCGCGTGACCGTGGCCGAGCTTGCCCAGCGTTTTGACGTGACCGAGGATTGCATTCGCAAGGACCTAAAACAGCTGGCGGCAGACGGAAAGTGCCGGCGCGTATACGGCGGCGCGACCGCCCTGCAGGCCACGCCCGAGCTCAACGTCGTCGACCGCATTGGCACGATGGTGCCGCAAAAGCGCGCCATCGCCGCCAAGGCTGTGGAGCTTATCCACCCCGAGGCAACGGTGTTTCTCGACATCTCTACTACTAACTTGTTCTTGGCGCAGCTCATTGCCGAGCGGCGCATTTGCTGCAACGTGGTGTCCACGATGATCGGCGTGCTTAAGGCGCTGTCAAAGAGCCCCGAGGTCACGGCGCTGTGTCCCGGCGGCACCCTGCGCATGGGCTACGACGGCTTTGTGGGCGGCTCGTGCGTGGCGGCGCTAGAGAACTACCGCTTTGACCTGTCGTTTATGGGGTGCTATGGCCTTGACCCGGCGACACGCGAGATCACCACGCACGCGCCCGAGGACGGCATCGTCAAGCAGGCCGTGGTCGAGCGCACCAAGCAAAACTACCTGGTGGCCGAGGGGCGCAAGCTTTTGAGCTTTGGCAGCTACCGCTATGCCAATTTCGATGACTTCGAGGCGCTGATCTGCGACGACGACGCCCCCGAAGGCATCGCCCAGGTCCGCCGCGCCGGCCTTACGGTGCTTTAGACGGGTCGATTTGGCCCCGCAAAACAACACGCGCGACTTTTCTTGGTTTAAAATCCGTAACGCCAAGTAGCCAAGGTGTTTTTCGCTGCGTTTGCCCAGTTGGGCGAAGGGCGAAAGCCGTTGGATACTTTGCCTAATCGGTTTTAAACCCGGAAAAGTCGCGCGTGGTGATTCTTGCGACGACGAAGGCGCCCCGAAAGCGCCCGACCGACCCTACTTTTGCTTTCCGGTGACCCAGGACATGGCCGCAAACGGGACGACGGCCACCACGGCAAGCAGCAGGTAGGCCTCGCGGGTTCCGGCGGCGGTCGCGGCGGCCATCGCATCGGCGGCCACGCCTACCTGGGCGGCATTGACAATGGCCGAAGCCACGCTGGTGCCCACCGCGCCCGAAAGCTGCTGCAGCGTGTTGATCACGGCGTTGCCGTCGGCCTTGGTATCGGCCGGCAAGAACGAAAGCGACGTGGTCATCGCGTTGCCAACCATCAAACTCTGGCCAAACGCGAACAAGATATAGAAGCAAATGGCCGGCGCCGTGAGCAGCTCGGCGCTAAATGCGCAGAACAGCACCACGCCCACAAAAGCGCAGGCAGCGCCGGTAAGAATGGGCTTGCGCGCGCCCAGCTTGTCCAGGATCTGGCCCGAGAGCGGCGCCATCACGGCACCCACCGCGCAACCCGGCAGCAAGATGGAGCCGGCCTCGGTGGCGCCCGCGCCCATCACCAGCTGCGAGTAGTTAGGAATCAAGAAGCTCAGCCCCAGCACAACAAACTGCAGGCAGACAATGGCAACCACGCCCATCACAAAGCGACGGCTCTCAAAGATCGACAGGTGGATCAAAGGCGCCGCGGCCACACGCTCGCGCACTACGAACAGCGCCAGGCACACGACAAACGCCGCAAACAACCCCAGCGTGGCCGGGCTGGTCCAGCCAAAGCCCGCGCCCAGGTCAACCGCAAAAACCAGCGCGGCAAAGCTCGCCGAGACGGCCAGCCACCCAGCCACGTCGAACTTCTCGCGTACCACCTCGTGGCTTTGGCGAATCGAGAAGATGCCCAGCAAAAAGGCCACGGCAAGTACCGGCAAAAGCGCCGCAAAGATCATGCGCCAGCCAAAGTTCTCGGCCAACCAGCCGCCAACCGAGGGGCCCACCGCCGGCGCCATGGCCGTGACCAGCGTGCCCACGCCCATCATCGTGCCCATGCACTCGCGCGGCGCCTGCTCGGTGATGATGTTGAACATCAGCGGCAGCGCGATGCCGGTGCCCATGCCCTCAAGCAGGCGGCCAACAATCAGCATCGGGAAGCCCTGCGCGGTGAACCCGCAGACGATGCCCGAGATATAGAAGCACATAGCCGCCACAAACACGTGCTTTGTGGCAAAGCGACGGTTAAGGTAGGACGACGTAGGCACGATCGCCGCAAGAACCAGCAGGTAGGATGTGGTAAGCCACTGCACAGTGGACGTCCCAATACCAAACTCGGACATCAAAGTTGGAAACGTCACGTTCATGGCCGTCTCGACCGTGACGCCGCAAAACGACATGATGCCCGCGGCCACCACACTCATGATCAGCCGCGCGTCCAAAACGCGTTCGAATGTTGCCGGTTTCTCAACACTGGCCTGCGAATTTGCCTGCATCTTTACCTCCGTGATAGAAAAGACGCAGGCACTATAGCAAATCAAACTGAAAACTCATTTCAGTTTCAGACCCCTGAAAGCGCAGGCGCACCGCCCCGTGAGCACCACCCAGCAACAGCCCATCATCAAAGACGTTCTGGCCATGGCCTGGCCCATCATGTTGTCCTACATCCCCCTTGGCATGGCGTGCGGAATCCTGGGTTCCAAGTGCGGCCTGGGTCCCGCGCAGGGCTTCCTCCTAAGCGTGACCGTCATCTCGGGCGGAGCGCAATTCATGATCTCGAACCTGTGGCTGGCGGGCCTGCCGGCCGCCACAATCATCGCCAGCGTGGGCGCGATATCGCTGCGCTTTGCCCTGTACTCGGCCTCACTTGCCCCCTACCTGCAAAAATGCAAGAAGCGAGAAGCCCTTGCCATGGCCTTGACCCTCATCGAGGAAGCCTACGGGGTCACCCTCTCTAAGCTGGCAGAAGGCGAGAAGAGCGGCTGGACCCTGCGTCACGCGCTGGCCCTCAACCTGGTAACTATCGCCACCTGGGCGGCCTCGGTGGCGGCAGGCGGAGCCGTGGGCGGCGTCCTGCAGATTCCCACGGCCGTCGCGAGCTTTGCCATGACGGCGCTGTTTGTCTATCTTCTGTGGTCCCAATTAGAAGGCAAAGGCGGCGAGAAGACCGTGGCGGCCGTGGCGGCGGCCGCAGTTGTCGTTGGCTGCAAAGCCGTGGGCTGGACCGAAGTCGCCGTACCGGCCGGGGCCGTCGCAGGCGTCGTAGCTGCGCTTTTATGGGACAGCCGTGGCAACGAAGCCGCGAAGGGCGGTGACGCCCAGTGAGCACCCAGGAGTTTCTCGCCATCTGGCTCTGCACGTTTGCCGTGGTGCTGGCCTGCCGCGTGGTGCCCATCTTTGCCCTGCGCGGCCGCAGCCTGCCGCAGGGAGCCGTCCGCGCGCTGGGCTACATCCCGCCCGCGGCCTTTGCGGCCCTGGTGGCCAACGACCTCTTCTCCCCCACCACGCTGGCGCAGGACCCAAAGACCGGCGTGGTGGCGCTTCTCGCCGCCGCTGTCACGGTGGCCGTGGCGCGTAAGACCAGGTCGATGCTGTGGTGCTGCGTCGTTGGAGTCGTGGCTTACGTGCTTCTCGGCCTAATCTAGCGACGAGAGACCCGCCCGGCCCGCGGCCTACTTGCGGATCCTCAAGATCAAGTTGTTGATCCCCAGCGCATGGCGGTAATCCTGCGAGGTCGTGGACATGTCAATAAGCTGCAGCTCATAGGACCCGGCCACGCGCTCGGCGGCCAGCGGGTTATAGGGCAGGCCGGCAAAACGCAGACGCAGCGACAGCTCATCGCCGATCACGACCAGTCGGTACTCGACGGCCGTCTTTTGCTCGGCGCCCGCGCCCGTCACGGTCTTACCCACGCGCTGCAGGCGGCCAAGCTCGCTGCGCTCGGCGCGGCGGTGCTCCACGATAAGCAGCGCCAACTCCTCCGACGCGTGCGCGGCAAGGTCGCTCGTCTTGCGGCCCAAGCCCTCGGCCGCGCAAAAATCACTGAGGGCCGCATAAGCCGCCTCGTACGCCTTCGCAGAGCCGTCGATCGCAAAAACCACCTCGCGCTCCTGGCCCCAATCGGCGGGCAGCAACGTCCAGCTGCGAGGATGCAGGATGCTGCCGCCCTTGACCGCGGCAAAGACGGCACACACCGCAAAGGCCAGAAGCTCCGAGGCCGGCAGCGCCGCAAACGCGCCGTTGATCCCCCACGCGCGAGGCAGCAGCAAAACCAGCGGGATGTAGGCAAAAACGGTCTGCCCCACCGTGCCCAGCCACGAGATGACCGTGCGGCCAAGCGCGTTTTGCACGCTGGTGAAGAGCTGGCGCAGCATGGAGAAGAACAGCCCCAGCGCGTACAGGCGCAACAGCACCACGCCAAAATCGTAGGCATGGCTGTCGTCCAGGCCAAAGAGCAGGCAGAAGAGGTTGGGCACCGCAAGAAGGACGATCATCCAGAGGCCCGTCAGCGCGGCCTCGATGTGCACGGCGGCCTCGGAGGTATCCTCGATCGCCTCGCGGTCGTGCTCGCCAAAAAACATCGAGATCATCGACTGCACCGTGTAGTTGCAGGTCAAAACCGTCGAAGTAAAGAGGTTGTTGATCGACATCACGACGCGCATGGCCGCCAGGGCCTCGGGGCCGCCATAGGCCAAAAGCACGCCGTTGCGCACAATGGCCTGAAGCGCCACGCCGCCGCGCGAGAAACCCTGGGACGAGCCGCCGCGAAAGATCTTGACGAGTTTCTCGCCAACACCGGTGGGCCGCACCAGCGCAAGCGTGTTGCAGGGGCGCCTAAAGTGCATGAGGCACACGGCAAAACAAGCCCAGCTCGCCAGGCTAACCGAGAGACCAACGCCAAAGATCCCCAGCTTAAAGACGTAAAGCGAGGCCAACGCGGCGACAAGATCGGTCGCGCTCGACGCCAACGTCGAACGTATGGCCAAATCCTTAGACCCATTGAGCGCGATCGCCTCGAGCAGGATGCGCGACGCGAAGTACGGGATGTAGCCCACCGCCGTGCCGCGCATGTAGTCGATGGTGCACTGCGCCAGCTCGCCCTGGCCGCCCATCGCGGCCGCGATCGGCTCGGCCGCAAAGGCATAGACCAGCGTGAAGGCCGCGCCAAAGAAAACGAGAAGCCCCACGCTTAGCGAGAAGGTGCTGTTGACCTCGCGCTCGCGCCCGTCTCCCATGTAGTAGGCGCACAAAAACGACGAGCCCAGCGCGATGAGGTTGGCCACCATGGCCGCCAGGATATCCAGCGGCTGGACCAGGCTGATCGCCGCCAGCTGAGCAGAGCCCACCAGCTGGCCCACGACGATGCTCGTGATGGTGTCGCAGGCGCTCTCGGAAAGGCGGCCCAGGACCGTGGCGATGACCAGCGCCTTAAAGACAGAAGGCACCAACGGCCTGGCGGCATCTTTTGGTCTGCGGCGAGGGATATGCATCGCGGTTTGGGGCTCTCCTGTGACTGAGGGGCGGTTTACCTGCGCCAGGCGCAAGGCCCGTACAGATAGGTTAAGTA
>CAVDXJ010000039.1:0-8769 GCA_963612765.1 Oscillospiraceae bacterium | reverse complement strand
GCGCGTACGGCAGACCGCTGCCCACGCCGCGGATATAGTGCTTCATCTCCTCGGTCGCAGAAGAGGTGCCGTATTCAAGGGCCAAGTTCTTCTCCTTGATGCCCGGCCCTTGGTCAGAGAAGCGAATCGTGTTTCCGCCGTCCAAGATGGTGATCGTGGGCGCTTGGAAGTAGGCGTGGATGAAGTTCTCCACGATCTCTCGGATGACCATAAAGGGAATGTTGCCGCCCTGCTCGTGCGAGAGCTTGTTGACCGTGGCGGTGATTTCCTCCAGGTAAGAGCGCACGTCCTGGGGTTCCACGACCACGACCCTGGGAGCCGCCGCCGCGTCGTCGTAGACGGCGATCCTTGCGGGGTTGTGCACCTCGCTCGCCGACCACTGCGTTTGGTCCTTCTCGACAAAGGGATAGAAGTCCCTGGCCACGCCTTTAGCCCCCTTTTCAACAATGTTTCATCGATTGAAGAAAACTTTTCAGACGGAATTCTATATGAAAGAAAAGTTTTCAACAAAGCGAGAAAACCTGTAGAAAACTCGGCAGATACATACGAATTCAGCTGGAAAATCATACCATGTAATCAACAACTTTCAGGGCCTATGAAAGATTGCTTCCACCCTTTTGAAAGAATGGATTCGAAAACTTTTCAACCGAATTCTTTTGATGCCAACCATATAGTTGTGTGCAATCACCACAAAGAGCTGGGGCTTTTCAAAGATTAAATTGACACTTAGCGGCCGCTACCTTTACAATCTTTGGGCTTATTGCTCTGTATTGACGTCTAAACCCAACTGGGAGGAATAGCTATGAAGCGTACTTATCAGCCCAACAAGCGCAAGCGTGCCACCACTCACGGTTTCCGTGCCCGCATGGCCACCAAGGGCGGCCGCGCCGTTCTCGCTCGTCGTCGCGCTAAGGGCCGTCACCAGCTCACCGTCTAGTAACTTAAGATGAAGACCATCAAATCCAAGGCTGAATTTGAGAAGGTCTTCTCCTGCGGGAAGAGATATAACGACTCTCTTCTACGAATTCGCGTGGTTAGAATCGACGAGGGCGACTCTGCAAGGGTCGCCTTTGTCGCGCCTAAGAGGCTTGGCAACGCCGTTTTTAGAAACAGGTGCAAGCGCGTCTTAAGGGAGGCCGCGAGGTCTTGCGGTCTTCCTAAAGACGGCTACGACATGATTCTCTTCTCGACAAAGGACACTCGCGACGCCTCTTCGCAAGACGTTGCCGTGTCACTGAGAAGGCTTCTTAAGAAGGCCGGCGTCTTAGGTGAATAAAACCAGGAAAGATTCTGTTGGTAAGAGGTGGCTTTTGTCGGCCATCGCTTTTTACCAACGGCGCATCTCTCCGTTATTCCCTGCTCGCTGCATTTACAGGCCAACGTGCTCTGAATATGCCAGGCAGGCCATTACCAAGTACGGCGCCCTTCGCGGCGCCTCGCTTGCTATTCGTAGGATTTTGAGATGTCATCCCTTTCATGCTGGTGGATACGACCCCGTTCCTTAAGCAAGGGACGGCCACGGAGGAATCATGTGGGATTGGTTCATTAATTTCTTGACCGCCGTTCTTCAGGGCATCCAGGGCGTCGTTGGCGACTGGGGCCTTGCGGTCATCATCCTCACCGTCATTATCCGTATTCTTTTGACCCCGCTCATGACCAAGCAGGTGAAGTCGACCGCGGGTATGCAGATCATGCAGCCGCGGCTTCAGGAGATCCAGGAGAAGTACGCCGACGACCCCGCGCGTCAGCAGCAGGAGACCATGAAGGTCTACTCCGAGATGAAGTTCAACCCCATTATGGGTTGCCTGCCCATCTTCCTGCAGATGCCTATCTTCTTTGGCTTGTTCTCTGTTGTGAAGAACGTGCCTGCGGACGCTTGCTTCTTCAACATCCTGCCTTCGATCTCTGAGTCCGTTGCCAACATGGTGGCAAACGTCGGCTGGGTGGGAGCTGCCCCTTACATCTTCTTCGATATTCTCTTTGGTGTTCTGACTTTTATCCCCATGTTCCTCAACACCTCGATGCAGAACAACGACCAGAAGATGCAGTCCATCACCATGGGCGCCGTTATGGCCATCATGATGGTTTGGTTTGGCTGGAGTGTCCCTGCGGCCGTCCTTCTTTACTACAACGCCTCTGCTATCTGGCAGGTTGTCCAGCAGAAGTTCATCACCTCTAAGGTCATGGAGAAGGCCAGGGCCGAGGCCGAAGAGGCTGCTGCTAAGAAGGGCATCGAGGTCGACGTTGTTCGCAAGGAGAAGAAGCCTCGCCCCCGCAAGAAGAACTAGTTTTGCTTGATTGCTTCTTTAATTTGGTGGTTAGCTATCGTATTTAGTTTCGATTTTTATTGTTTTACAGGAGGTTGGCATGGAAGATCAGATTGTCTTGGATGAGGGTGTAGCACCTGCATCCGAGGCTGTCGATGAGTTTGCTTCCATCAGGGAGAAGTACGAAGCCAACGAAGCTTTGTCCGACGAAGAGATGGATAAGATTGCCGACCTCGCGGTTGACTACCTTAAGACTATTCTCGCCTACTTTGGTGAGACGCAGTCCTCCATCGATGAGTACGATGGCGACGAGGGTGAGCTTATCCTCGACGTCAACGGTGGTGACCTGGCTGTTCTTATTGGTCGTCACGGCCGCACGCTCGATGCCTTGCAGATGGTTCTCTCTTCTTTGATGAGCAGCAAGATCAAGTTCTACTATCCCATCGTTGTGGATATCGAGAGCTATAAGACCCGTCGTAAGAAGAAGATCGTGGGTATGGCTAGGTCTGCTGCAGATCGCGCCAAGAAGCAGGGTCGTGTGGCCTTGAACCCCATGAATGCTTCTGAACGTCGTCTGGTGCACCTTGCCTTGATTGATGACGATGAGGTCACCACTCACTCTGAGGGTGAGGATCCTAACCGCAGGGTTGTAATCACTGCCGTTAGATAAAACCTCAGCTAGAGTGTATTGTAGTGAGGGAGGATGAGAAATCATCCTCCCTTTCTTTTTGCCAATTTCTTTTGACTCACGAGTTTTTGTCAGGAGCTTATGACATGACAGAATTTGTACCCTCTTGCTATGAAGAGAGGCTCTCGAGCTACCTAAGTGACTACGGTATTGAAGCCACAAGTGAACAAGTTCTGGGGCTTCTCAAGCATCTAGAGCTGGTCATAGAGAAAAACAAAGTGGTGAACCTTACCCGGATCACTAACGTTGAAGATGCCCTTGTTTTACACATTTTGGATAGTTTACTACCCCTTACTTTACCAGAAGTCTCTGAGAGGCTTTCTAAGGCCTACCTTGATATGGGTACGGGTGCTGGCTTCCCAGGTATTCCAATCGGGCTTCTCAGCGGCTCTCAGGGCGTCCTTATTGACTCGGTTGGGAAGAAAATTTCTGCTGTGAACGAATTTTGTAGTGAGCTTGGTCTTGAGAATGTCCACGGAGAGCATGGAAGACTTGAGGAACTGGCTGTGACTCACAGAAATGAGTTTGGTCTTGTCTTTGCTCGAGCAGTTGCTCAAGCAAATATCTTAGTTGAGTATGCAACACCCTTCCTGGCCAAGAATGGATTGCTTGTTCTAGAGAAGGCTAACCCAGAGATGTCTGAGATTAACGCATCAAATAAGGCAGCAAAGATTTGCGGTCTCAGAATGCTTGAACCGGTTGAGTTTGAGCTTCCCGATAATTTGGGACACAGGACGATCCTTCTTTATGTCAAAGATAGTCAGGCATCGATTAAATTACCAAGAAGAACAGGGTTGGCTAAACAGAGCCCTCTTGGTGTTTAATACTTATCAGCGAATCGCGTTGTCGGTATATCAATTATTAGAGCCCAGAATGTTCCACGTGAAACATTCTGGGCTTATTCATTGAAACTAAATTTACTGTCAATCGACGTGACGTTTCACGTGAAACTATCGAATTGGTAATGTAAATTCAGGCTATGTAAATCTATATATCAATGTTTCACATGAAACGTCTAGTGTTTTTACCGCGTAGCTCGCTACTTCCATTTGAGGTTTCAATGTTTCACGTGAAACAAGGCAACTGGTTTTTAAATCGGCAAAATACAAGGGTAATTAGGGTGTTTCACGTGAAACAATCATCTATTATGGATAGGTATAAAGGTTGGGAGTCTTCTATTTGGAGGATGGATGAGCTTTAAAGACGTTAAACGTGGCTTTACTGATAGAAAAACGCGGGTAATCGCGGTTTTGAATCAAAAAGGCGGCGTTGGTAAGTCTACAACAGTAATTAATCTTGCTGCATGCCTTGGTGAGTTGAAGAAAAAGGTTCTAATTATCGATTTTGACCCGCAGGGAAACTCCTCAAGTGGTTTTGGCATCGAAAAAGAAGACCTTGAAAACGATATTTATGACGTTATTCTGCAAGATACTCCTATTGAGGACATTATTCAGGATACTTGCGAGAAAAAGGTCTTTGTTGCACCGGCCACAATTCAACTTGCTGGCGCAGAAATTGAGCTTGTTAGTGCAATGGCGCGTGAATCTATTCTCAAAGAGGCAATTTCAAGCATTGTCGATGATTTTGACTATATTTTGATTGATTGTCCGCCGTCTTTGGGTCTTCTTACTATTAATGCACTTATTGCAGCTGACTCTTTGATTATTCCGATTCAGTGTGAGTATTACGCACTTGAGGGTGTCGCTAAGCTTCTTGAGTCTATGAATATGGTTAAAAAGCGCATGAATCCCGAATTGGAGATCTTTGGCGTTGTAATGACCATGTTTGACTCGCGCACTTCCCTTTCAAAACAGGTTGTTGAGGAAGTTGAGTCGTATTTTGGCAAGAAGATGTTTAATACCGTTATTCCCAGGAACGTCAAAATTGCTGAAGCACCGAGTTACGGTAGGCCTGTTTGTATGTATGCCCCTATTAGTAAGGGTGCTTCTGCATATGCAAAGCTTGCGAAGGAAGTGATTAAGCGTGGCTGAGAAAAAGAAGCTTGGTAGAGGACTTGGTGCATTGGTCGGAGAAGCTACTGCAGAGACTTCGGCAATGCAGCCTGATTCCGTTCTTGATATTTCGAAGATTAAACCGAATCCCGATCAGCCGCGTAGGCAGTTCAATGAGCAGGAACTTATTGAGCTCTCTGACTCCATTAAACAAAACGGTGTGTTGCAGCCTTTGTTGGTTCGTAAAGTTGGCAACTACTATGAGATTGTTGCTGGTGAGCGAAGGTACCAGGCTTCAAAGCTTGCTGGGCTTAAAGAAGTTCCCGTTATTATTCGTGAGATTTCTGATGAGGATGTCTTTAAGCTTGCCCTCATCGAGAATCTTCAGAGGTCTGACCTTACCCCAATTGAGGAGGCTCGCGGTTATAAACAGCTGATCAAAGAGAAGGACCTTACTCAAGAGGAGCTTTCTAAGATTCTCTCTAAGTCTCGCTCTGCAATCACTAACACCCTTCGTCTTCTTGATCTTCCTGAAGCTGTACAAGGCTTCGTGGCTGACGGTCTTCTCACTGCTGGTCATGCTCGAGCAATCCTTGCTGTTCCCAGCGATGAGGGCCGCGTGAGGCTTGCTCAGAAGGTCATCGATGAGAGGTTGTCGGTAAGGCAGACAGAAACTCTTGCCCCATTGTTTTCTGTCACTCGGGAGGAAACCCCTAAGCGTCAGCCTGCTCCTCAGTCCTTTAAAAGAGCGGCGAAGCAGCTTAAGCTTGCCTTGGACACAGAGGTCAAGGTTAAGAACGTTCGTGGTAAGAATAAGATTGAGATCGAGTTCAATTCGGAAGAAGACCTTGTGCGCATCGTGAATATGGTCTCTGGCTTCGGCGGTGATATCCATGAGAATTAAGTCGGCTCTCTTCTCGGTAGGGCTCTTCTCGTTGGCTGGATATCTGTTCTACCGTTATGGATTATCCGATGAAGCAAAGTATGCGGTAGGTAAAACTGCATCAACAATTAAGGGCGCATATGTTGATATCAACGAAATGCTGCAGGAAATGCAGGGACATACCACAGATGCTTATCCCTTAGCCAATGTTGAGAAGCTCAAAAACGAATGGGCTGAGGTAGGATATTAGAACACCAGTTCTATTCAATACCGTTTAGCGGGTCTCTCGGTCGCGGAGACCCGCTTTTCTTTTTCGGTACGGTAAAGTATCAACACGTATTTGCCGCGACCTATCTATGAGGGTTTCAATGACAGCTGACGAGCGTACGCGCGAGAACGACCCTGACATTGTCGACAAATTGAGGATGCTCGAAGGTATTCTCGACGAGTCTGACCAGCTTGTTCAGATGTCATACCTTGATGACATGACGATGGTATACACCAATGCCACGGCGGATAGGTTTCGTGGCGGCGCAGAAAGTCATAAAGGCCGTAAGTGCTACGAATACATGATGGGTCGCAGCGACCAGTGCCCCTTCTGCCCTCTTTTGGTGCGTGACGGCAAAAAGGCCGCGGAAGCAGAGATTGACAACGGTGAGCAGGTCTTCTCGGTAAAAACGCTGTTGGCGGAATGGAAAGGGCGCCCCGCATTTGTTGAGTATGCGGCCGATATCACTGCCAGCCGCCGCGCCCAACAAGGCTTTGAGACCCAGATGCGCACGCTTCTTAACTCGATCCCCGAGGCGCAAGGCGTAATGCACTTTGACCTCACCGATGACCGCTGCATAACCGTTGGCGGCTCGGCGACGAATAATCTTAAGAGCGTCGAAGCAAACGTCGAAGTAAACAAGACGCTTGAACAGACCTTCTCGTTTATCCCCAAAGAGGAAGACCGCGAGTCGATTAAAGGAGTCTTTAACAGGGAATCCCTGGTCAAGGCATACGGAGAAGGACGCGTCGAGATTAGTCGTGAGGTTGAGTCGTATTTTGACGACGGAAGCGTGAGATGGGCTCGCGTGACCGCGCGCATTATCCAAAACCCGACTAATGACCATCTTGAGTGCATCTTCTACGGCATGGATATCTCGGACGAGGTCGAGAAACGTCAGGCTCTAGAGGAGCGCACGCTGCGCCAGGAAGCCCTTTTCAATTCGCTGGCCAGGGATTTTCTCAACGTGTTTCTCGTCCATCCCGATGATGACACCGTCAATATCCTGAAGCTCGACGGGTATGTCACGAGCGGCATGAAAAAGGGCGACACGCTGGCGTACCCGTACAAAAGGACATGTGAGCACTACATCGACGAACGCGTGCATAAGGACGACAGGGCCGCCATGCGATATGCCCTGAGCCTGGACAACGTGCTCAAGAAACTAAAAGAAGAGCCGGAATACATGGGGTCATATCGCGTGGTTGACGCAGGTCAGACCCACTATTACCAATTCAAGTTCCTTATGGCCGAGAATAACGAGGGCATCATTGCGGGCTTCCAGAACGCCGACGCCACGATCGCGGAGGAGCGAGAACGGCAGGAGGTGCTAAAGGAGGCCTTGTCTGCGGCCGAGGAGGCCAACAAGGCAAAATCGGTCTTCCTTTCGAGCATGAGCCACGATATCCGCACGCCGCTGAACGCCATTATCGGCTTCAATAACCTGGCGAAGGAGCACCAAAACGAGCCAGAGGCCCTGCGCCGTTATCTGGATAAGGTGAGCGTCTCGGGCGAGCACCTGCTGAGCCTCATCAACGATGTTTTAGACATGAGTCATATCGAGAGCGGCCTTGTGAGCTTGGACGAGGCGCCCATGAGCCTTGTCGCGATGTTCGACGACCTGCACACCGTCATAGCCGGAAACGCCCATGATGCGGGCGTTGACCTGGTATTCGACGTCGATGAGGTTCGCCATCCCAACGTGGTGGGCGATGAGGTCAAGCTTAAGAAGATCCTGGCGAACATCCTGGGCAACGCCGTGAAGTTCACGCCTGCGGGCGGCACGGTCTGGTTCACGGTGGAGGAGCGCCGCCTGCGCACCTCTGAGTACGCCCATTTTGTCTTCCATATTCTTGATAACGGCGTCGGTATCGCTAAGGAGTTCCAGCCCCATATCTTCGAGGCGTTTGCGCGTGAGGAACAACCGGCCGGGACTTCTGTCGGCGGCACCGGCCTGGGTCTTTCTATCGTGAAGAACCTGGTCAACATCATGGACGGCACGATTCACGTGGAAAGCGAGAAGGGAAAAGGGACCGAATTCGTGGTGTCCCTGCACCTTAAGGTAGGCGATGAGAAGCGCCAGGCGCCGTCTGTCGCAGCGCCGCCGCCCAGCCAGCAGAATCTTGATGTGACCGGAAAGAGTGTGCTTCTCGTTGAGGACAATGACCTCAACCGCGAGATAGCCTTTGAGATCCTGCGAGGGGCCGGCCTTGAGGTCGACACGGCTTGTGATGGCGAGCAGGCCGTAGAGAAGGTCTCGGGCGCCCCTGCGGGCACCTACGACATCGTGCTGATGGACGTCCAGATGCCGCGAATGAACGGCTATGAGGCGACCCGCGCAATTCGTGAGCTGAACGACCCCGAACTGGCGAGAATCCCCATCGTGGCGCTTACCGCAAATGCCTTCTCGACCGACCGCGACGAGGCTCTGGCGGCAGGCATGGACGGGCATATCTCCAAACCGATCGATGTCGGTCTTCTTATACAAAAGATGGCCGATCTTCTCAGATAGAAAAAGGTGCCCGGCGAGAACGTGTGTCTCGCCGGGCACCTTGTATTAGGCGCGGGGTGCAGGGTGCGGGGCCGGCCTTAAGCCTTACCGAGTCTCTGCTTGAGCTGGCCGCAGGCTGCGTCGATATCGGCGCCGCGCGAGTTACGCACGGTGGCCTCGACGCCCACACTGCCCAGACGGCGCACGAACTCCTCGGCGC
>CAVDXJ010000038.1:0-8810 GCA_963612765.1 Oscillospiraceae bacterium | reverse complement strand
AGCGACGACACGGACTACAAGTTGTTGGCGACCGGCGACGGCCTGAGCTTGTCGACGGCGCACAAGCACGCCGTTTGCGGCGAGACCGCCTGCGATGACACCCACGACCACGGCGAGGATTTAAAGTGGGAGGCATGGACAAGCACCACCAGCCTGCCCGATCAGCCGGGTAACTATTACCTGGAAAACAACGTGACCCTCACGAAGTACTCGTGGAAATCTCCCAATAATGTCAACCTTTGCCTCAACGGCAAGACTATCACCCAGAGTTATAGAGAAAACACCATCGAGGTCGGGTACGGCAAGTCCCTGACCATCACCGACTGCCGCAGTGGCCAGGATGCGGGCAAGATTACCCACAGCGGAACCAGTGGCATCGGCGTCAACGTCGAGAGCGGTGGTACCCTCACCCTCTGGAATGGCGCCATCACCGGCAATTCGTCCGCAAAAGGCGCCGGCGTCTACAACGAGGGCACGTTCACCATGCACGGCGGCACCATCACCGGCAACTCTGCTACATCATGGGGTGGCGGTGTCTACAACTACGGTTCGGGCGCATTCACCATGTCCGGCGGCGTCATAACCGGCAACTCGGCCAGACTAGGCGGCGGCGTCTACAACGACGGCACGCTCAGCCTCTCGGGCGACGTGACCATCAAGGACAACAAGACGACCGGCACGGACAAGGACAATAACGTCTATCTCCCCAGCGGCAAAACGATCGCCGTCGCAGGGACCGGCATGGGCAATGACGCGACTGTGGGCATCAAGGCCGAGACGCCCGCGGACGGCCTGCTTGTGGTGACCGGGGCGAGCGACACCAAGGGCTTCTCCAGCGACGACACGGACTACAAGTTGTTGGCGACCGGCGACGGCCTGAGCTTGTCGAAGCCGCACAAGCACGCGGTTTGCGGCGAGACCGACTGCAGCCACGAAGGCCATGACAAGGGCGACGTCTGGACCGCGTGGGATAGCACCACCAGCCTTCCCACCCAGGCGGGCAACTATTACTTGACTAGCGACGTGGCCCTCTCGTCCACGTGGGAATGCGACGTTAACGTCAACCTCTGCCTCAACGGCAAGACCATCACCGGGGCAAGCGGCCAGGATGCTATTAAGGTCGCCGAGGGCGCGTCTCTCGCCATCACCGACTGCCAAACGGGCGACGCGGCCGGCAAGATCACCCACAAGAGCGGCGAGAAGGGCCGCGGCATCTCTAACTACGGCAAACTTACCCTCTGGAATGGCAGCGTCACCGGCAACTCGGACAAAACCTATATCGGCGGCGGCGGCATCTACAACGCCGGCTCGTTGACCATGGCCGGTGGCAGCGTCGCCGGCAACTCGGCCACATTCGGCGGCGGCGGCATCTACAACACCGGCTCGTTGACCATGTCCGGCGGCAGCGTCGCCGGTAACTCCGCCGTGTTCGCGGGCGGCGTCTTCTGCAGCAGCAGCACCGCCACGTTCGCCATGACTGCCGGCAGCATTACCAACAACGAGGGTGGCGGCCTCTATAGCTACGCCGAGCTCAACCTCTCGGGCGCCGTGGCCATCAAGAACAATACGTATGCTGACAAAGCAAACAACGTGTGTCTTCTCGGCGGCGCAGTGATCGCCGTCGCAGAGGGCGGCCTGGGCGAAGGCGCGTCCGTGGGCATCACGGCCCAGACTCCCGGGGATAGCCCTGTTGTGGTGAGAGGGACGAGCAACGCCGCTGGCTTCTCCAGCGACGACGTGAACTACGAGCTGGTGAAGGGCAACGACGGCGAGCTCAAGCTTTTGGCCAGGACTGTCCAGATTTCTGGCGTGAAGCTGTTGGTTGCGGACGGCGGCAGCGAGATGAGCGTGGGCCAGGACGGCGTGGGCTCGAAGGTCTACGACGGCGCGGCGGTGGCCTACGAGGCAGGCTCGTACACTCCCGACGAACTGACGGATGTGACGCTGAACTATACCTGGCAGGTGAAGAGCGGCGAGACCTACACCGACATCGCCGATAACGTTGCGCCTTCCGTCGCAGGCAGCTACCGTCTGCTGGTGAGCGCAAAGCGCGACAGCGCGGTTCTTGGCACCGCCGAGCTGCCGTTTACTATCACCAGGCGTGTCGTTACCTTCACCGGCGCGACCGTGGCGGAGAAGACCTACGACGGGACGGTTGACGCGGACGTCACGGCAGTGAACTTCGACGGGCTGATCGGCGACGAGTCGCTGGCCCTTGGAACCGACTACACGGTGTCCAGCGCGGCATTTAACTCCGCAGACGTCGCCTCGGCGTCGAAGGTGACCTTCTCCGTCAAGCTCGCCGACACGGCCGTGGCCAAGAACTACGCGCTGGCCAGCACCGAGGGCGAGCAGGCCGCGAAAATCAACAAGGCAGCGGCCCAGGACCACGCGTTCAGCGCCAGCGGCAATCCCGGCCAGGAGAACACTTGCGACGTGCCCGAGGGCTACGTCGTCAAGGGCGGCCAGGTGACGGTCTCCGTCGATAGCGACGCCTCTAACATCCTCGACGGCGTGCCGGCCTACGACGGCAGCACCGGCAAGCTGACGTATAAGCTCAAGTCCTCCGCGACCGTGGGCCAGACCGCGACTGTCAAGTTCGCGGTCACCAGCGGCAACTACGAGGACTACACGATTACGGCCACCCTGGGCGTCACCGCCAAGGAGCGGGTGGAGATCCGCGTCACAGCCGGCGATTACACCTACGACGGCAATGCCCACGCGCCGGCCGACGTCACCGTCGACGGCGAGAAGGTCACCGTGACCGAACTGGTCAAGACCTACGAGGGCGTCGAGGGGACCGCCTACGCCCCCAGCGACCAGGCGCCCACCGCCGCGGGCAAGTACACCGTGACCGTGAGCGTCGCGAGCGACAACTCCCAGTACTACGGCTCGGCCAGCTGCGAGTTCGAGATCAAGCCCAAGGCCCTGACCGCTACCATCAAGGCGGAGAAAAAGACCTACGACGGCTCGGCCAAGGCCACTGTGACCCCGGAGCTGGACGATGTGGTCGAGAGCGACAAGGGCAAAGTGACCGCCACAGCGAAGAATGCCATGTTCGCGGACAAGAACGTCGGCGAGAACAAGCAGGTCACTGCGGGCATAAGCCTTGACGGCGACGCCGCGGGCAACTACACCGTGAACGCCACAGCCGTGACCACGGCGAGCATCACCGCCAAGGAGGTAACCATCAGCGGCGTGACGGTCGAGGGCAGCAAGACCTACGACAAGACCAATGCCGCCGCCATCACGAATAACGGCAAGATCGACGGCAAGATCGGCTCGGACAGCCTCGAGATCAAGGCCGGCACGGCGAGCTATGGCGACGCGAGCGTCGGCACTGGCAAGACCGTGACCTTCACTGGCTTTGAGCTAGCGGGCGCCGACGCGGGCAACTATGAGCTTAAGGCGCAGCCCGCGAGCACCACGGCGAGCATCACCGCCAAGGAGGTCACCATCAGCGGCGCGGCCGTCGACGCGACCAAGGTCTACGACGGCAACGCCGACGCCCGGATCGCGAACCGCGGCGAGCTCATCGGCGTCATTACCGGCGACGCCGTCGCCATCAAGACCGGCGCGGCGAGCTACGGCGACAAGACGGCCGGCCAAGACAAGGCCGTCACGTTCAGCGGCTTCGACCTTGAGGGCGCGGACGCGGGCAACTATGAGCTTAAGGCACAGCCCGCCGATACCTCCGCCGCCATCACGCAGCGCGAGGTCACCGTCAGCGGCCTGAGCGCGGCCAAGGCCTACGACGGCGACGCCACCGCCGAGAGGTCCGAGATAACCGGCACCGCCGTTTTGGGCAACACGGTTGCCGGGGACGACGTGTCGCTCGACGCCGCGAGCATGACGGGCACGTTCAACAGCGAGAACGTCGACGAGGCGACGACCGTCACCGTCAGCGGGCTCTCGCTGGCCGGCGCGGACGCGGCCAACTACAAGCTGCCCGCGACCGTCACCTGCGCAGGCTCTATCACCAAGGCCAACGGCACCGGCTCGGTCGCGCTCGACGGCTGGACGTACGGCGGCGCGGCCAACGAGCCGGTCGCGACCAGCGCGACCAACGGCACGGACGGCGTGACGTATCAGTACAAGGCCAAGGACGCGGACGACGGCACCTATTCGGACACCGTCCCCTCCGCGGCCGGCGACTACACCGTCAAGGCGACTTTCGCCGCCACGCGCAACTACAATGCGGTTGTGGCTACGGCCGACTTCAAGATCGCCAAGGCCGGCACGATGACCGTCTCCGGCACCGGCTACACCGGCGTCTATGACGGTCAGGAGCACGGCTCCGCCGCCACGGCCAGCGTGACCGAGGGCACCGCCGTCAAGTACTCCACCGACGGCGGCAAGACCTACTTCGATGCCGTGCCCACCATCACCGACGCCTCGAAGGTGACCGTCAAGGTCCTCGCGACCAACCCGAACTACAACGACGCCACCTGCGAGTACACCCTCGAGGTCACCCGGCGCCCCGTGACCTTCACCGGCAACTCCGACACCAGGACCTACAACGGCTCCGAGCAGACCGTCACCGGCTACACCACCAACGACGGCGAGGGCACCGGCCTGGTCCCCGGCCAGACCGCCGACGTCGAGGCGTCCGCCTCCGGCACGCTGCCCGGCACCACCAACGGCACCATCACCGCGGCCAAGGACGTCGTGATCAAGTCCGGCGATGAGGCCGTCACCGGCAACTACGAGATCACGACCGAGCCCGGCGCCATGACCATCAACAAGGTCGAGGGCACCATCACCGTGACCGCGGCCTCCGCCTCCAAGACCTACGACGGCACCCCGCTCACCAATGGCGGCTTCACCTACACCGAGGACGTTCTGCTCCAGGGCGACGTGCTGACCGCAGTGGTCGAGGGCTCCGCCACCAACGTGGGCGACGAGGGCGCGAACAGGGTGGCCTCCTACAAGGTCACGCGCGGCGACACCGACGTCACCGGCGCCTACACCTTCGGCGACAGCGTCGACGGCAAGCTGACCGTTAACGCCGCGACCCTCACCATTGCCGCCGCGACCGTGGCGGAGAAGACCTACGACGGCACCGCCGACGCGAACGTCACCGCCGTTGAGTTCAACGGCCTGGTAGGCGACGAGTCGCTCGCCATCGACACCGACTACGCCGTGTCGGGCGCCAAGTACGACGGCGCCAACGCGACCGGCGAGGGCGCTGCCACCAAGGCGACCTTCTCCGTCGCTCTCAAAGACACGGGCATCGCGAAGAACTACGTGCTCGAGAGCGCCGCGGGCGAGCAGGCCGCGAGCATCAAGAAGGCCGCGGTCGACAGCCGCGCGTTCACCTCCGAGGGCCACAGTGGCCAGTCGAACACCTGCGACGTGCCCGCGGACTACGTCGTCAGCGGCGGCCAGGTCACGGTCAAAGTCGAGAAGGACGAGAACGACATCCTCGACGGCGTGCCGACCTACGCGGATGGCAAGCTGACCTACGCGTTCAAGGAATCCGCGGGCGAGGACAAGACCGCTACCGTCAAGCTGACGGTCGCCAGCGCCAACTATGAGGACTACGCGATCACGGCCACCCTGGGCGTCACCTCCAAGGAGCAGGTCAAGATCGACGTCTCCGCAGGCGAGCACACCTACAACGGCCAGGCCCAGGGCCCGGCCGACATCAAGGTCCAGGACGATAGGGTCGCCGTCGCCGACCTGGTGAAGACCTACACGGGCGTCGAGGGGACCGCCTACGGCCCCAGCACCGAGGCGCCCACCGCCGCGGGCAAGTACTCCGTGATCGTGAGCGTCGCGGGCGACAACACCAAGTACTACGGATCGGCCAGCTGCGAGCTCGAGATTGCACCCAAGACCTATTACGTTAAGACCAACACCGCTTCCAAGGAGTACGACGGCGAGGCGTTGGTCGGTACGGCAGCGGTCGAGGGCCTTGTCTCCGGCGAGTCCGCCACCGCTACCGCGACCACCATCGGCCCGGACGTCACCGCTTCGACCCCTAACGCTGTGACCGGCGATATCGTTTGGGGCGAGGATACCAAGAGCTCCAACTACACCCGCGGTGACGACCAGCTCGGCACCCTCGAGATCACCAAGAAGGATGCATCGAAGTACAACGCGTCCGTCTCGATTGATGGTTGGACCTACGACGGGCAGTTCGATGCGAAGAACACACTGACTTCGTCGAACAACGCGCAGGGCGGCCAGGCGACCTATACCTATTACAAGAAGGACGGCAACACCTGGGCTTCTCTGTCTGCCGCCCCCGTTGACGCCGGCGACTACAAGGTCATCGCGACTTGGGCCGCCACCACCAACTACCCCGAGCTTTCTGCCGCGAAGGAATTCTCCATCTCCAAGGCCGCCATCACGGTCGCGGGCAGCTTCACCACCGAGTACACCGGTAGCGAGCAGACCAAGTATATATATGTAGAGAACGGCACCGCCGGCGAGGGCGTCATCGTCTCTGGCGTTGTGTCCGGCGAGACGCTTAAGCTTTGGGATTGCCCAATCTCTGGGACCAATGTCGGCACCTACACCAAGGACAACGCTGGCCTTAACGGCTACAAGTGGAGCGTCACCAAGGGCGACGGCACCACTGACTCCACCGGTAACTACAACATCGGCGTCACTGGTAGCTTGACCATCACGGGTAAGAGCTTGACCAACGACATGGTTGCCAACAGCCCGAGTAACTCGGTCTATGACGGCGCTGCTCACCAGTGGACCGACATCGTGGCCAAGGACGGCGAGACGACCCTTACTAAGGGCACGGACTACACCGTTACCTACAGGCGCGGCGAGTCCGAGACCGACGACTTCACCAGCGCTGGCACCATCACCGTTGTCATCACGGGCACCGGCAACTACACCGGTTCCATCACCAAGGAGTATCAGATCAACAAGGCGCGGCTGAGCGTTGTCACCCAGTCTGCTAGCAAGGCATACGACGGCCAGGCGCTGACCGCGACCGGCACCATTACCGGCTTCGTCAACAATGAGACCGCGGCCTTCTCCGTCACCGGTTCCCAGACCACCGTTGGCCACAGCACCAACTGGTACAGCATTGACTGGGCCGGCGCCACCGCCAAGCAGGGCAACTACGAGATCTCCGAGGAGCTCGGCACGCTGACCGTGACCGAGAGTGCCAACGAGGTCGTGGTGACCACCACCGGCGGCACCTGGACCTACGACGGCCAGCCGCACGGCGCCACCGTCGCCGTGACCAACCTGCCCGCCGACTACACCGCCCAGGCAACGTCCAACGCCACAGCCACCGACGCCAACGGCGACGGCATCGCCGCCACAGCCGACAACCTGGTTATCAAGAACACCGAGGGCGTCGACGTGACCGAGAACCTCAAGGTCACCTATGCCAACGGCACCATCAAGATCAAGCCGGCCGAGCTTACGGTCGAGACCTTCTCTGCAAAGAAGAGCTACGACGGCTCTGCCCTGACTGCTGGCGGAAACATCTCCGGCTTCGTTAACAACGAGACCGCGACCCTTGTGACCACCGGCTCGCAGACCGTGGTCGGCAAGAGCAGCAACGGCTACGAGATTTCGTGGGGCGACAACGCCAAGGCGTCCAACTACACCGTCGCCCACGAGACCAACGGCGAGCTTGAGGTGACGCCGAACACCGCCGCGATCAATGTTGTTCCCACTGGTGCGACCAAGGTCTACGACGGCACCGCGCTCGAGGGCAAGGACACCACGGCCACGGTCATGGGCGTGCCTAGCGTCTTCACCTACAGCTACGCCCTCAAGGGCTCCCAGACCGACAAGGGGCAGAGCTTCGTTGAGGTCGACACATTCAAGATCTTCAACGCGGCCGGCGACGATGTGACCAGCAACTTCAGCGGCATCAACACCGAGTCCAAGGGCAGCCTCAGCGTGACGGCGCGCCCCGTTACGCTCACCTCTGCCAGCGCGTCCAAGGTCTACGACGGCACCGAGCTCACCGCTCACACCGCCACCGCCTCGGCGACCGCCGAGGGCACGGGCATGGTGGCCGGCCAGACGTTCGACCTCGAGTTCTTTGGCGGCCAGACCGCCGAGGGTTCGAGCTGCAACACCTTCGTTGCCAAGTCCAGCTCCACGGCCAACGTGAACAACTACAGCATCACCTATATCAACGGAACCCTTACGGTGGGCAAGCAGGCAATCACCCCGGGCGCCAATCCCGAGAACCCGGACCCCGCTTACAAGGGCATTGAGATCAGCGTTCCCAAGAACGCGGTCTACGACGCCTCCGAGCACAAGTGGTCGCCCGAGGTTGCCGACAAGGACGGCGGCAAGCTCGTTGAGGGCACCGACTACGAGGTTTCCTACAGCACCGCCGACTTCACCAACGCCGGCGCCATTACGGTCACCATCACCGGCAAGGGCAACTACACCGGCACCGTGACCAAGACCTACGAGATCACCAAGGCGAACGGCAGCGGCAAGGTGAAGCTCGACGGCTGGACCTACGGCGAGCCGGCGAAGGCCCCGCAGCCGACCAGCGACACCAACGGCACCGGCAACGTGTCCTACCTGTACAAGGTTAAGGGCGCGGACGACGGCACCTACTCGGCGGACGTCCCCTCCGCGGCCGGCGACTATACCGTGAAGGCGACCTTCGCGGCGACCGCCAACTACAACGAGGCCACCGCCACGGCCGACTTCACCATTAAGAAGAAGACCCTGACGGTGAAGAACGTGGCCGTCGCCGACAAGGCCTACGACGGCACGACCGCGGCGAGCATTAAGGGTACCCCGGAGCTCGACGGCGCCGTCGAGGGCGACGACGTGACCCTGGTCAACGGCACGCCGGCCTTCTC